>CALYBF010000067.1 GCA_944393755.1 uncultured Clostridia bacterium
CAAAGAGAAGACGTGCTTATAAAAATAATAGAGAAATTAGAAGAGATAGAAGAGATTTTATAATCTTCTATTTTTTTCAAAGTTTTGTTCTAAATATTGTTTTCTATAATATAAATTAAATAGTAATATAACAATGATTGGAGGAAAGAAATGGAAAGTTATCAAGAGAATAACAAGAAAAATTTGAAGAATATAAGTATAGGAATAGGTATTTCAATTTTTATTACCGCAATTTGTTTATTTGTATTTTCTATTTTGTTAACTTATACAAACCTAAGTGAAAATACAATAACACCAACAATAATTATAATAACCGGAATAAGTGTATTAATAGGAAGTTCTATCGGAAATGTAAAAATAAAGAAAAACGGAATAATAAATGGAACAATTATTGGCGGGGGATATATATTAATTCTATATTTAATATCAAGCCTTATAAATGTAGAATTTACTTTGAATTTTAAAAGTGTAATTATGATAATTGTTGGAATTCTTTTTGGCATATTTGGGGGAATTATGGGAGTTAATAGCAAATAGTGTAGAAAAAAGTGGAAAAATGTCGAATTTTGCGATGAAAAGTTGAGAAATTTTGAAAAAAGTAATTGACAATTTCATTTTTCCATTTTATAATTATTTTACATTTTCAAATTATTCTATAATTTTTTATTAGAAATTGAATCAAATTTTAGAATCTAAGTATTTTAATCGAAAATTCTAAGAATTAAAAATTAATAAAAAAAGGAGGAATGCTTTTGACAAGTAAAAAGAAAGCACTAATTGTTCTAGTAGTTGTATTAGTTGCTTTAATAGCTTTTATAGGTGGACAAGCTTATGCTAAATATGTTAGTGAAGTTAGAGGCAATGGAATAGCAGAGGTTGCTACTTGGAGCTTTAAAGTAAATGGACAAAATGAACAAGTAGAAGAAATTAATTTAGCATCAACTTGTAATAATGAAACTCTTGTAAATAACAAAATTGCCCCTGGTACTACAGGAAGTTTTAATATTATCGTTGATGCAACAGACTCAGATGTAGGAATTGACTACAATATTACTTTTACAGAAGAAGAAAATAAACCAGAAAATTTAAAATTTTTCTATAATGGACAAGAATATAATTCAATTAAAGATATAGAAGAAGATTTATCTGGTACAATAGATGCAAATGATGAAAAAGGAAAATCAAGAACATTAAACATTAAATGGGAATGGTTATATGAAACAGGAAATACAGAAGAAGAAATTAAAGCAAATGATTTAATTGATACTAAAGATGGAATAAATATAGAAAATTATACATTTAATGTTATTGTTACAGGAACACAAGTTGAACCTCAAGTATAATATCTAATTTAAATATTATAGAATAATAAGAAAATGGAAATTTACCTTATACGTAAGTGGGGAAGATTAAAAAAGATTCCCTACTTATAATAATTTTAAATTTAGGAGGTTGGTATGAAAGAAATTAAGATGATAAATAAAGTGAAAAATAGAAAAAAAGAAATAACAATAGTAGTAACAGTGTTTTTAGTAATATTGTTATTTTTAACAGGATATAGCTTAGGAAAAAGTTTTTCTAAAATAGATATAAATGGAAATACACAGATAGCTAAACCAATAATGGAAGTGGAAAATGCAAGTACTTTAGAAATAAATAATGAAAATAACCAAGGAATATATGAATTTAAAGTTAGAAATTATAATTCTAAAGGAGAAATATCAGATGTGGATTTAGAATATTATGTAGAAATATTAAACGATTTAGATGATAAAAAGGAAATCAAAGTAAAATTATTAAAAAATGATAAAGAAATACCAATAAAAGATAACAAAACAGAAATATTTTATTTTGAAAAAGAAAAAATGCAAGAAGATGTGTACAAAATGGAAATTATTTATGATGAAACAGAAAATATTGGTATGAAAGATGTTATGCAGCTAATACAGATAATAGTACATTCTGAGCAAAAACAGGAGGCACTATGAAGAATTTAAGAAATAATCGAAAAAATTTAATTGTTTTAATTCTAATTTTTATTATTATTCTATTTTTTACTTATAAAATTGCAAAAATAAGAAATTCGAATTTCCAAGAAGATTTTATATTTTTTAAATTATTAGGCGGAGAAAGTATAGAAAACACTGAAAATATAAAACAACAAAATAATAAAAAATTAGTGAAGGTGTTAAAAAATCAGAAAACTTATCAAAAATTGAATTTACTCCAGACAATAGACCTAAAAACATTTGTAAACGAAAAAATTGCTCCAGGTAGTAGTGGATATTTTTATATATACTTAATTTCAAATTCAGACTTGAGTTATGAAATTGAGATAATAAGTAAAACTGAAAAGCCAAAAAATTTTGAGTTTCAAATAGAGGAAAACAAAGGCAATTTAGAGAAAAATAAAATGAAAAAGATAAGAATAGACTGGAAATGGTTGTATGAAATAAATGAAAAAGAAGATATACAAGATACAAAAGACGGAGAAAACATAGATAAATATAACTTTGAAATTTGTACAATAGGAAAATAGTAGGAGGTGTAGATTTGAAAAAAATAACAATTTTCATATGTATATTTTTACTCATATTGACAATAAGTATTAATTCTTATGCTAAATATATAATGGAAAGAAGACTAGATGTTGCAAATATAAAAATAGATCTTACAAAGCCAAAAATAAATTTTTTAAGTGCAACTACAAATAACGAAGGATATAATAATTATGCAAATAGAACACATACAGTAACTGTCAAATTATTAGCAATAGAAGAAAATTTAAAAGAAGAATATTTTTTAGAAAATGTAGTGTGGCTACTAGATAATGAAAAAATAAAAGAAATTGATGAAAGAGTACATTCAAGTCATTATAGAGATACTATAAATTATGAAATAACACTAAAAGATATAAAAGGAAATGGAAAATTAAAGGTAAAAATACCAAAACGGTACAATTATAGATAAATCAGGACAAACAAATGATGAAATAATATTTGATACTGGAATAATTATAGATAATCTTGCACCTGTAATTAATTATACTCAAGAAGAAATTCAAGACGGAAAAATTGATGCTAAATTGAAAGCAAACGAGAAAATAAGAAAAATAAATGCGTGGGAGATATCTGAACAAGATACTTTATTAACCAAAGAATTTTCTTGTAATGTATTATATCCTCTTCCAGTAACAGATTTTGCTGGAAATACTGCGAGTGTTGATATAAAAGTAGATAAAGCAACAAATATTGAGATTTTCTTTGCCGGAATTAGCAAAGTGTTTAAATGGGAAACAACAAAAGGTGTAGGAGAGATTGTTGGAAAAGATTCACTTAATAATAATATCGAAAATAAATTAGAGGCTTTAGCATATATGTGGAAAGGTATTGATAAAGATTTTATTCAAATAAAAACTTATACACATACATATTCGGAATATCAAAAAGGACAGATTATATGGGGAGCTTATGAAACACCTTTTTATGCCGGGTATAATCCACCTGGAGAAGAATATGCAACAACTGCTTCTGGAAGAGGTGCTGCAGTAAACGGTATAGGCTCACTGTTTTTAGGAGGAATAACTACAGATACATTTAATGGTAGTGTTCCAAAAGAAATAGCAGAAAAAAATTTATTTGGAATAAGTGCTGTAACTTTTAGATTAAAAGATTATTCTTATTATTCAATTGTATATCAAATATGGATAAATGGTAAAGGTTGGTTAGAACCTGTATCTGATGGGGAAGAAACAAAAGTGGCATATGATAAACCAATTGGAGCTTTTAGAGTATCTTTGATTCCAAAAACAGAAAAGCAATATTTAGTAGATTATTGGAAAAAAGATATAGGAACAAATAATATGGAATTTTAAAAATTATATATAAAACGTAATAAAAAATGTATAATAAAATGTTTTTGTGATAAAAATAGTAAAAAGAAAATATTCGAAATTTAGGTGATCTTATATGAACAAGAAAATTAAAATCATAATAATATTTATTTTGTTAACTATATTATTTTCAAGTGTTATATTTTTATATATTACAAACAAAAATGAGGTAGAAGCATTATCTAAATATGGCTCTAGAGGAGATGAAGTAAGACAAATACAAGAAAAATTAAAAAGATGGGGATATTACAATGGAAATGTAGATGGAATATTTGGAAGTCAAACATTAGAAGCGGTAAAATATTTTCAAAGAAAAAATGGTCTAACAGTAGATGGAATTGCAGGTCCAGCAACATTAAAAGCAATGGGAATATTTAATTCAAGCAATTCATCTTCAGGTTCTAGTAGTAATTCAAGTGATTTAAACTTACTTGCAAGATTAATATATGGAGAAGCACGAGGAGAACCATATGCAGGGCAAGTAGCTGTGGGAGCAGTTGTTTTAAATAGAGTAAAAAATAGTTCATTTCCAAATACAATATCTGGTGTAATATACCAGTCAGGAGCTTTTGATGTTGTAAAAGATGGGCAAATAAATTTATCACCAGATTCAACTGCAAAAAAAGCAGCACAAGATGCTTTAAATGGATGGGATCCAACATATGGAGCGATATATTATTTTAACCCTTCAACAGCAACAAATAAATGGATATGGTCAAGACCGATGACTGTAACAATAGGAAGACATAGATTTTGTAAATAAGTAAATTAAAAAAAGAGGAAATCCTCTTTTTTTATATCCACTCACCATATTTTTTAATATAAATCTTTTTAGCAAATAAAGCAACAAAACAATAAAGAATTGTTACTGCAAATATTAAGAAAATATATTTCATAGCTATTGGAACAAGTCCTATCATTGTACCTAAACTTGTAAATGGAACAAGAAGTCCAATTATTATTAGTGATATTGATGAAATATAAACAGCTTTATGTGCATTACTTTGTATAAATGGTATTTTTGAAGTTCTAATAATATGCATACCAACTAAATTTGAAACTATACTATAACTAAACCATATTGTCTGGAAAGTAGCTGCATCTCTAACTTTGAAGAATATCCAAAGAGAGATAAATACTACAATATCAAACATAGAACTTACAGGTCCCATAAACAACATAAAATGTTTTAAGCTTTTTATATCTAATTTTTTAGGTTTTTGTAAAGACTCTTTATCTACGTGGTCAAAAGGAAGTGTCATTTGACCAAAATCATAAAGTAAACCTTCTACTAATAATTGTATAGGTGTTTCTGGTAAAAATGGTAAAAATGCACTTGCTATAATTACAGAAACAACTTCACCAAAGTTAAAACTTGTTGCAAGTTTTATATATTTCATTAAGTTTACAAAAGTACGTCTACCTTCTGTTACACCGTCTAATAATACGTTTAAATCTTTTTCAAGAAGGATAATGTCAGCTGATTCTTTTGCTATATCTACAGCAGTATCAACAGATATACCAACATCTGAATTTGTAAGTGAAGGACTATCATTAATACCATCACCCATATATCCTACAACATTTCCAGCTTCTTTTAAAATTCTTACTATTCTTGCTTTTTGAATAGGAGAAAGTTTTGCAAAAACATTAGTCTTTTTAAGAAGTCTTCTAACAGCTTGGTCTGACAATTTATCAAGTTTACTTCCTAAAACTATTTCTTTAGTGTTTATTCCAACTTTTGAACATACACACTTAGTAACTTCTGCATTATCACCTGTTAAAACAATAACTCTAATTCCAGCTTTATTAAGTTTTAAAATAGATTCTTTTGCAGATTCTTTTGGTGGGTCTAAAAAGCCAATAAAACCTAGAAGAACCATATTTTTCTCATCTGATACTTGGAAATGTTTTATATCTTTAATATCATTTTTTTGACAAACTGCAACAACTCTTAAACCTTGTTCATTTAAATTTTTTGCAATTCTTCTAATATTTTCTTTTATTTCTTTAGTAATAGGAGAGACCTCTCCTTTATAATCTACCATTGAACAAATATTTAAAATTTCTTCAACTGCACCTTTTGTAATCATTTGCTTTTTTTCACCGTCTGATACAATTACAGATAAACGTCTACGTGAAAAGTCAAATGGAATTTCATCTATTTTTTTGTATCTATTTTCAAGTTCAGACAAATTATTTTCAAGTCCTCTTTTAATTACAGCTTCATCTATATTTCCCTTTAAACCTGTTTGAAAATAAGCGTTTAAAAATGCGTGTTTCAAAATTCTAATATCTTCATCACCATTTATGTCTAAATATTTTTCTAGAACAATTTTATCTTCTGTCAAAGTACCAGTTTTATCAGTACAAAGAATATTCATAGCACCAAAGTTTTGGATAGAATCTAATTTTTTAACAATTGTTTTTTTCTTTGACATCCTTACAGCACCTTTTGAAAGGCTAGAAGATAAAATAACAGGTAGAAGTAGTGGTGTAATTGTAATTGCTATTGCTACTGCAAAGGTAAATGCTGTAACAGTTCCGTGTTTTAAAGCATTTAAAACAAATACTAGAGGAATCATTGCAAGCATGAATTTAATAAGTAATCTACTTATGCTTTCAATACCTTTTTGGAAAGCTGTTTTTGGCTTACCTGTAGTTAGAGTGTGTGCAACTTTACCAAAATAAGTAGAGTCGGCTGTTTTTATAACAACAGCTTTTGCACTTCCAGATATTACATTTGTACCCATAAAACAAATAGTATCTAAATCTGAAATATTATCAATATCATTTATAGAAACAGACGTATTTACATCTTTTTTAACACTATCAGATTCACCTGTTAATGATGATTGACCTACATATAAATCTTTTGCTTCTAAAATTCTTAAATCAGCAGGTATCATACTACCAGCAGATAAAACTACAATATCTCCTAAAGTTACATTATTTATAGGAATAACAATCTCTTTTCCGTCACGAATAACTGTGGTTGTAGTTGCAACCATTTGCTTTAGTTTTTCAGCAGCTTTATTTGAACGATATTCTTCGAAAAAATCTAAAAGAGTACTTGCTGTAACTAAAATTGCAATTACAGTAATATTTGCAAAACTAGGTGTTTCTGGCAAATACACATCTGTATAAAATAAAATACAAACAATACCAAGTAATATACAATTAAATGGTGAAAATAAACTTTCTAAAAAATAATTATACCATCTTTTTGGCTTTGCTTGTTTAATTTCATTTAACCCTAAATTTTTAATTAATTGATTTGCTTTGCTAGAAGAAAGTCCTTTTTCATCTACATGATATTTTTTAATAAATTCTTCTTTTGGAAGGGTTCCTTCTTCGCCATACATCTTTACTACATCAACATCTTCTTTTGCGTTTACCAAAATATCATCTCCTTTGTAAAACTTATTCTTTTAAATTATACCACTATTAGAAAAAAATACTACAAAAAAATAAAAAAAA
>CALYBF010000068.1 GCA_944393755.1 uncultured Clostridia bacterium
AAAAGAAGAGAAGAAATAGCAAGATTATATAATGAAGGAAAAGAAACAAATGAAATTGCAGAAGAATTAGGAATCTCTAAACAAATTGTATATCAAGATATACGTATTTTAATCGAGGAAAAAAGAATAGTAAAAAGAGAAAGGGGAACAAGAAGTAAGAGCACAAAAAGAAGAGAAGAAGCAGCGAGATTATATAATGAAGGAAAAGAAGCAGATGAAATTGCAGAAGAATTAGGAATTTCTAAACAAATTGTATATCGAGATATACGTATTTTAATTAAGGAAAAAAGAATAGTAAAAAGAGAAAGAAAAAGTTACAGAAGAAGTAAACCAAATAATAAGAAATTTAAAAAGATAGAAGAATTATTTTCAAAAGGTAAAAGTTATGGCGAAATAGCTGATGAGCTAAATTTGAGCATTATTGATGTTATGAGCTATTTACAGCAGGTAAAATATATTCAAGAAGGAACAAAAATAAATGAAGACAGAAAAATCAATGTAAAAATATTATATGAACAAGGTAAAACAATAGGTGATATAGCAAAAGAATTAAATATTACAGAAGCATTAGTAAGAGAAGATTTATTATCATTTGGTATAATACCAGATTTAAGAATAACTTCACCAACACAAAAAGAAAAACCAGAAAAACAAGAAAAAGAGGATTTAGAAGAAAAAACAACAAATGGAAGAAATTTACCAAATAAAGAAGAGCAGAGAACTTCAGAAAATCATTTATGGGGTATAAAAGAAAGAAGAGAAGAGATAACAAAATTATATGATGATGGAATAGAAAATGATGAGATTGCTAGAAGGTTAGATATTCCATTACGTGTTGTAGAAAGGGATATAGCTGCTATATTAGATAGTAGAAGATTTAGAGACGAAAGTTCTCTAACAAAAATGAGAGAAAGTATAACGAGCATCGAGAGTGATGAAAATCAAGAAACTATTACAAAAAGAAGAAATAGAGTTGAAGAATTAGTAAAGCAAGGTGAAAATGCTGAAGAAATAGCAGAAGAGTTAGGAGTAGAAAAATCTGTTATAATACAAGATATGAAGTGTTTAATGAAAGAAGGAAGAATACCAAAAAGCTACAAAAGAGAATTTCGTGAAGATAGAATAGAAAGACAAAGGCAAAAAAGAAACATTATAGAAAGAAGAGAAAAAGTAGCAGAACTGTATAAAGAAGGTA
This sequence comes from uncultured Clostridia bacterium, assembly GCA_944393755.1. Taxonomy (GTDB): domain Bacteria; phylum Bacillota; class Clostridia; order TANB77; family CAG-508; genus CAG-269. The sequence goes on from CALYBF010000068.1 coordinate 1,196, forward strand.
AAACCGCAAATGAGATAGCAGAAGAAATTGGTGTACCAACTTCTACAATACAAAATGATATAAAATTATTACTGAAAGAACATATAATAGAAAAAAGAGAACCTAAAAGAAGAAAAGGAAAAGGTCAAATACCCAAACAAGGAGAAGAAACAGATTTAACTTCATTAGGAGATAGAAATACACCAGAAGAAAAAAGTGTTAGAAGTAAATCAGAACAAAGATATTATAATAATATATTAAAAGTTATAAAAATGTGTATACAAAGTGGAGATTTTAAAGGTGCAGAAGAAAGTATAGAAATGTTAAAAAAAGAAGTTAAACTAAGTGAAGAAGAGAAAGATAAACTTGATAAATTATTAACAGCAATTGTATCTAAGGCATATAGTAATAAAGTCGCTAGGGAAAATGAAAAAGATAGGTAAAATTTTAATTTTAATATTTTACATAAAAGCAGTTGTTTTAGAACAATTGCTTTTTTGGTTGAAAGGATTTAAAAAGTATGGTAAAATATATTTATGTGAACTTTAAAATTAAAGGAGAATAAATATTATGGATGAATATATTACAGATGAATTTTTAAAAAAGTTAGATGAAGCATCTAAAGACGAGAGAAAAGAATTAAGAAGAAAAAAAGCAATAGAGATTTTTGAAGGTGAAAAAGGAGAAATATCACCAAAAGAAATCTCCAAATTATTAGGAATATCAGAAAATCAGGTAATAAGATATTTAGGTATGAAAAGGCTGGAAAATTATAAAAAAACAATAGGAATTCCAATATCAAGTGAAAAAATAAGAAGAGTAAATATAGAAATAGGTATTCCTAAAGGTAGATTAACTGATTCTAAAGTAGATAGACTTGTTTTAGCTAGAAATGAAAGAATAAAAACTTTATCTGATAGTGGATTATCAGTAGAAGAAGTGGCGGAAATTGAACATTTAACTATATCACAAGCAAAAGAAATTTATATGTCTTTAGGTTTGCCAATATATACTTTGAGTGAATTAAAAAACATCGAAAAAGTTAGAAAAGAAAAAGTGAGAGCAGAAAGAAAAGTGGCTAGTAGGAAAAGAAGAAATAGAAGACGTAGAGAAAAAAGGACAGGAGAAAGACAAAAAGGAAAAGTAGAAATTGATAAAAAACCAGAAATAAATAGTTTTAAAGATTTAATTGAAAAAATGAGAGAATTGTTACAACAAGGAAAATCTGGATTAGCAATAAATTTAGGAAGAAGTTTTAGTAATAGTACTATGTTGACTCCTGAAGAAAGAGAAAAATTAGATTCTTCATTAAAAGAATTAGAATCAATAAGAGAAGCATATAGAAGAGTACAAGAAAAAGAAAAAGTTATTGAGAAATAATCTTAGTTTGCAAGTAAGGTGAAAACAAAATGAGTAAAAAAGCAAGCGATAATATAGAAAAAAGGCGAGAAACAGTTTTAGAGTTATATAAAGAACATATCAGTCAAATAAAAATGGCATCAGATTTGGGTGTAAGTGTTTCTACAATTAATGGAGATATTAAAGCTCTTATAAGAGAAGGAAAAATTTTTCCATTGGAAGAAGAAATAACACTTGCTAATGAAAGAAGAAAAAAAGTCAAAGAGTTATGGGATAAATATCAGAACAAAAAAAAGGTTGCTAAAGAACTTAAAATAGATGTAAGAGTCGTAGAACGTGATTTAAACTATTTATGGAGAAAAGGCATCATAAAATTGCAAAAGCCAAAAAGAAGAATAGATAGAAGTAGTAGAAAAACTAAAAAGAAAACAATTGATAAAAACGAAGCAGATAGAAAATATTTTACAATGATGATTAGCAAAATAATGAAATTTTATAGAGAAGGAAGAATTATAGAGGCTATAACCTACCTAAAAACTTTAAATGGAGAAATAGAATTAAAAGATGATGAGAAGAAAAAATTGGAAATAATTAGGGAGAGTTTACAAAAAAGGTTATCACCACAAGGAAAACAAAGAGAAGAAAATGAACAAAATCTAAGAAAAGCTCAAAGAAAAAAATTTTTAGAAAGAATACGAATATTAAACGATGCAAAAATAGAACTTGAAAGAATTAGTAGAATTTTAGACACTTCAACTCAAAGTGTTTTAAGTGCTATTTCTGAAATAAAAAATGGAAATGAAAACGAATTTGATAAACAAGAAGAAAGATAGAAAAAGAAAATATTTTAAAAAAGTATTTTCTTTTTTTGTATAAAAAATACAAAAAGAATAAAAACTAAATAAAAACGAAAGGAGATTTTGATAATGTATAATTTTAGAACAGATTTAGCATCAGAAAGAAAAGATTTATATCAAAAAGTAAGCGGAAAAAAAGGGGAAATTGATGGAATTGAAAGTAGCAAAGAAGATATTGATGATAATTTAAAAGTTGAAAGAGTAAAAATAACAAACGAAAATGGTGAAAAAGCCATAGGAAAGCCAATGGGAAGTTATATTACAATAGATATTAAAAATTTAAAAATAGCACAAGATGAAGAAATTGAAAATGCGGCAAATATTGTATCAAATGAGTTAAAAAAAATATTAGATAACCATATAGATAAACAAGGAGAAATTTTAGTAGTAGGGCTTGGAAATATTTATGTAACACCAGACAGTCTAGGACCTAAAGTGATTAATGAAATTGATGTAACAAGACATATTATAAATTATCTACCACAATATATAGAAGAAGGAACAAGAATGGTAAGTGCTATTGCACCAGGAGTTTTAGGAACTACAGGAATAGAAACAGTAGAAATATTAAAAGGAATAGTAGATAATATTCATCCAAAACTTCTAATAGTAATAGATGCTCTAGCATCAAGAAGCATAGAAAGAATTAGTAGTACTGTACAAATTTCCGATACAGGAATAGTACCAGGTGCAGGGGTTCGGAAACACTAGAAGTGAAATCAGTATTAATACATTGGGAATACCAGTAATAGCAATTGGGATACCAACAGTTGTAGAAACAGCTGTATTGGTTAATGATAGTTTGGATTTATTTATATCAAAATTACAAGATGAAGCAAAATCAAATGATTATTTAAATAATTTAAAAGAAGAAGATAATTATGAAGAAATAAAACAAGCATTAATTCCGGAAGGTTATAATTTGATTGTTACACCAAAAGAAATAGATCAATTAATAGAAAATATGAAAGATATAGTTTCATTAGGGATTAATAAAAGTCTTTAAAATAAAGCGAAAACAAGAAAAAATAAATAATATAAAATTAAAAAAATGGAAAACCACGAAAAATTAATTTTAGGTTAACCATTTTTTTACTATTTAGTGAATAGTTTTAATATATTTATTCCCACTCTATTGTTGCTGGTGGTTTTGATGTTATATCATATACTACTCTGTTTACGTGTTTTACTTCATTTACTATTCTACTAGATACTTTTTCTAATACGTCATATGGTATTTTACTCCAAACTCCTGTCATAAAATCAGTTGTTTCAACTGCACGAAGAGCTATTGTATAGTCATAAGTTCTTTCGTCTCCCATAACTCCAACAGATTTTAAGTTTGTTAGTACTGCAAAATATTGGTTAATACTTTTATGAAGTCCTGCTTTTGCAATTTCTTCTCTGAATATACTATCTGCTTCTTTTAAAATATTTAATTTATCTTCTGTAATATTTCCAATAATACGAATTGCAAGGCCAGGACCTGGGAAAGGTTGCCTATAAACTAAGTTTTCTGGTATTCCTAATTCTAAACCTGTCTTTCTAACCTCATCTTTAAATAAGTCGCGCAAAGGTTCTACAATTTCTTTGAAATCAACATAGTCAGGTAAACCACCAACATTATGATGACTTTTTATTACAGCTGATTTTCCGAAGTCCACTTTCGATTACATCAGGATATATTGTTCCTTGAACTAAATAATCTACAGTCCCTATTTTTTTTGCTTCTTCTTCAAATACACGAATAAATTCTTCGCCTATAATTTTTCTTTTTTTCTCAGGGTCTGTTACGCCATCTAATTTTTGTAAAAATCTTTCTTTACAATTAACACGTATTAAGTTTATATCAAATTGTTTCTTAAAAACTTCTTCTACTTCATCACCTTCGTTTTTACGAAGTAATCCATGGTCTACAAATATACAAGTTAAATTTTTGCCAATTGCTTTATGTAATAAAACTGCTGCAACTGATGAATCAACTCCACCAGATAATGCACATAATGCTTTTTTATCTCTAATTTTTTCTTTTAAACTTTTAATCTTTTCTTTTGCAAATGAAGATATTTCCCAATCTCCAGTACATTTACATACTTCATATAAGAAATTTCTTATTACTTTTATTCCATTTTCAGAATGAACTACTTCTGGGTGGAATTGTATTCCATAAAAGTTTTTATCTTTGTTTTCCATACCTGCATTTGGGCAAGATGGAGTAGAAGCTATATTTGTAAAACCTGAAGGCACAGTTTTTACAAAATCTGTATGACTCATTAAGAAATTATTAGATATTCCAAAGTCTTTAAACAATAAAGAATTATTATTAATATCAACATTAGTTACTCCATATTCTCTTTTGTCTGCTTTTTCAACAGTTCCGCCTAAAGTTATTGTCATAAGTTGCATACCATAACAAATACCTAAGATAGGAATTCCTAAATCAAATATTTTACTATCACATTTAGGGCTATCATCTCCAAATACACTTGCAGGTCCACCTGTAAATATTATTCCTTTTGGATTTTTTTCTTTTATTTTCTCAATTGAAATATCAAAAGGAACTACTTCTGAATATACATTACACTCTCTTACTCTTCTTGCTATTAATTGATTATATTGTCCACCAAAATCTAAAATTAAAATTAATTCGTTTTTCATAAATCTTTTACCCCCAAAAAACTTTTTCTTAATGTTATCATATGAAACAACAAAAGTAAATAACAAATATCGAAACTTAAAAATTTAAAAAATTCTTTACATTAAAAAAATCTTGTAATATAATGTAAAAAAGAATAGAAGGGAGAACACAAATGTCAAAAATTTTAGAAGATATTTCAAGAACATTTAATGAATTTTTATTATTACCAAATTTAACAGATGAAAGATGTATACCAAATAATGTATCACTTAAGACACCACTTGTTAAATTTAAAAAAGGAGAAGAAGCAAAATATTATGCAAATGTACCAATGGTATCTGCAATTATGCAATCAGTATCTGGAGAAGAAATGGGAATTGCTCTTGCTAGAGAAGGTGGAGTTGCATTTATTTATGGTTCACAATCAATAGAAAATCAAGCAAAAATGGTCAAAAGAGTTAAAAAACATAAAGCAGGCTTTGTTATAAGTGATTCAAATGTAAGACCAGATGCAACATTACAAGAAGTACTTAACTTAACTAAAGAAACAGGACACTCAACAGTAATTATAACAGATGATGGAACTAAAAATGGTAAATTTTTAGGTTTAGTAACTGATAAAGATTATAGAATATCAAGAGATAATAAAGAAGCACCAATAAGTGATTTTATGACACCGAAAGATAAAGTAGTATGGGCAAAAGAAGGTGTAAGTTTGCCTGAAGCAAATGATATAATATGGGAAAATAAAATAGCTTGTTTACCAATATTAGATGAAGAAGAACATTTAAGATATCTAGTATTTAGAAAAGACTATGAAGATAGGAAAAATAATCCAAATTCACTTCTTGATGAAAATAAAAGATATATAGTAGGCGCTGGAGTAAATACAAGAGATTTTGAAGAAAGAATACCAGCTTTAGTAGATGCTGGTGTAGATTTACTTTGTATAGATTCTTCTGATGGTTATTCAGTTTGGCAAAAAAACACAATTGATTTTGTGAGAAAAACATATGGAGATTCTGTAAAAATAGGTGCAGGCAATGTAGTAGATAGAGAAGGATTTATGTATTTAGCAAAAGCAGGTGCAGATTTTATTAAAGTTGGTGTAGGTGGAGGATCTATTTGTATAACACGTGAAACAAAAGGTATAGGTAGAGGACAAGCTTCAAGTTTAATAGATGTAGTAAATGCAAGAGATGAATATTTTGAAGAAACGGGAATTTATATTCCAGTATGTTCAGATGGGGGAATAGTACATGACCATCACATAACAATAGCTTTAGCATTAGGTGCAGATTTTGTAATGATGGGAAGATATTTTGC
>CALYBF010000069.1 GCA_944393755.1 uncultured Clostridia bacterium
TAGATATTAAAGAATTAAAAATTTATTCTGGAGAAAAAATAGGAGTAGTTGGAATAAATGGAAGCGGAAAATCTACATTTTTAAATATTATTTTTGGTAAGACAGATATAGATATTGGAAAAGTAATTGTAAATGGAAATATATCATATATAGAGCAGTTAAAAAGTAATGATACTTATTTAAGTGGTGGCGAAGTTGTAAAAAAACAAATAGAAGAAAATCTAAATAATAAATATGATATAGTTTTAGCAGATGAACCTTCTTCTAATTTAGATATAGAAGAAAAAGAAAAGTTAAAAAATAAATTAAAAGAATATAAAGGAACTTTAATATTAATATCACACGATAGAAATTTATTAGATGAAGTTGTAGATAGTATTTTAGAAGTAGAAAATGGAAGTGTTACAAAATATAAAGGTAATTATAGTAAATACAAAAAACAAAAATAATAGAAAAAAAAAAGAAAATAAAATAAATATGTAAAATATTTGGAAGAAAAAAATAGGTTAGAAGTTTCAATAAATAAGGTGAAAAATGAAGCAAAGGCTATGAAAAAAACTCCTAAAAGAATGGGGAATTCAGAAGCAAGATTACACAAAAGAGGAGTTGAAAATAAAAGAGAAAAAGTAGAAAAAAGTTCTAAAAGTTTAGAAACAAGACTTGGAAAATTAGAAGAAAAAGAAAAACCTAATGAAAAATATCATATTTTTATGAAAATGCCAGAAACATTAAAATTAAAAGCAAAATTTGTTGTAAGTAGTGATAATTTAAATATTAAAATAGGAAATAAAGAGTTATTAAATAATGTAAAATTTAATATTAAAACAAATAGTAAAACAGCTTTAATTGGTAAAAATGGAATTCGGAAAAACTACATTAATAACAAATATATTAGAAGGAAATTCAAATATAAATATAAATCCTAGTTGTAGAATTTCTTATTTTAGACAAGATTTAAATAATTTAGATGATAATAAAACAGTTCTAGAAAATCTACTTGAAGATACAAGTCAAGATGAAACAACAATTAGAAATATTCTAGCAAGTTTAAATATAAAGAAAGAAGATGTTTACAAGAAAGTATCTTATTTAAGTGGTGGGGAAAAAGTAAAAGTTTTACTTACTAAAATTATGATATCTAATAGTAATTTTTTGATATTAGATGAACCAACTAATTTTTTAGATATAGAATCAATAGAAGCATTAGAATTTTTAATGAAAGAATTTAAAGGAACTATTCTTTTTGTAACACATGATGTAGATTTAATAAATAATGTTGCAACAAATATTATGATAATTGAAAATAAAAAAATAATTGAGTATGAGGGAAATTATTCTAAATATTTAGAATACAAAGAAAATAAGAGAAAAACAATTAGTAATAATTCATTACTTTTAGAATTTAAACTTGCAGAAATTACTTCTAAACTTTCTATTTGTAAAGATGAAAAAGAAAAGGAAAAATTAGAAGAAGAATATAAAAAAATATTAGAAAGTAATATTTAATAAAGTTAAAAAAACAAAAAACCTTGGAATAATTCCAAGGTTTGAATTTTATCTTTTTGAAAATTGTGGTGCTTTTCTAGCTTTTTTAAGACCATATTTCTTTCTTTCTTTCATACGTGGGTCTCTTGTTAAGAAACCGTTTTGTTTTAAAACTGGTCTAAATTCAGCATTTGCTTCATTTAAAGCTCTAGCAAGACCATGACGGATAGCTCCAGCTTGACCTGTAAAACCTCCACCTTTAACATTTGCTATAACATCATATTTAGATGTTGTATTAGTAACTGTAAGTGGTTGTCTAACAATAACTTTTAAAGTTTCTAAACCGAAAAATTCATCTATATCTTTTCCGTTTATTGTTATTTTACCAGAACCTTCCATTACTCTAACTCTAGCAATTGCATTTTTTCTTCTACCTGTACCATAAAAAACTATATTATCTTTTTTTGCCATTTTATTTTACCTCCCATACTTCTGGTTTTTGTGCTTGATTTTCATGTTCTGAACCTGCATATACTCTTAATTTCTTTAACATTTGTCTACCTAAAGAGTTGTGAGGTAACATACCTTTTATAGCTAAAGTCATAGCTTTTTCTGGTTTTTTATCAAGCATAACTCTTGCAGGAGTTTCTTTAAGACCACCAATATATCCAGAATGATGTCTGTACATTTTTTGGTCTAATTTGTGTCCTGTAAGAATTGCATCTTTACAATTTAAAATAATAACGTGATCTCCACAATCAATATGTGGTGTAAATGTTGGTTTGTGTTTTCCTCTTAATAATTTTGCAGCTTCTGTAGCAACTCTACCAATTGGTTTATTTGCTGCATCAATGATATACCATTTGCTTTCTATTTCACCTTTTTTTGCACTATATGTTGTATTATTCATGGTAATTTATACCCTCCTATTTTTATTAAAATTTATATATGAAATTTAAATATAGCCACCGGGGAGAAGCTTCATTTAAATAACATTATCAATATTGCTAAACTATTATATTATGAAAAACTAGATTTGTCAATAGATGTAGCGAATTTTTTTAAAAACTTGACAAATTTTTTTATTTTGTGTATACTATGAACATTACGAAACAGGATGTGAATATTATTTATATTAAGGAGTAATATAGAAATGAAAAGAAAAAATTTAATAAGAAACATACTAATGATAGCAATTTTAGGAATAGCAATAATGTTTTTTACAAATGTAATTTTTGCAGCAAGTTCAGCTAAAATAATAGTTGAAACAGCAAATTTAAGAGAAACAGCAGATGAAGATAGTAAAATATTAGAACAATTATCATTAAATGATGAAGTAGAAGTATTACAAAAAACAAATAACTGGTATCAAGTTAAAACAGAAGATAATATTACTGGATATTTAAGGGAAGATTTAATAGAAGTTTCTGGAGATGTAAAAGATAATACTACTGAAGAAGTAAGCACAAATACTGAAAATACAGCAGTAGAAGAAAATAAGGAAGAGACAGTAGCAGAAGAAACAGGAAAAAGAATCGTAAAAGAAAACACAAAATTAAAAATAGTACCAGTAATAAATGCAACAGACATTATAGAAGTAAAACAAAATGATGAAGTAACAATAATAGAAACAATCGGAGATTGGGTTTGTATAGAAAAAGATACAGTTAAAGGTTGGATAAGAAGCAATAAATTAATGACACTTGAAGAAAAAGCAAAACAAGATGAAGAAGCTAAAGCAAAAGCAGAAGCTGAGAAAAAAGCTGAAGAAGAGGCTAAAGCAAAAGAACAACAAACAAAAACAAAATATGCTTCTTCAACAACTGTAAATGTAAGAAAAGAAGCTAGTAAAGATTCTGAAATAATAGCACAAATTTCACAAAATACAGCTGTAGAAGTTATATCAGATGAAGGTGGATGGGCTAAAGTAAAAGTAAATGGAAAAGAAGGATATATAGCATCAAACTTACTTTCAGATAAGAAAACAGAAGTAACAACATCATCAAGAGGAAGTAATGAAACAAGAAAGCCTAACACAGAAAATAAAACAACAACATCTACACCAGGAAAAGGTGCAACAGTTGTAGAAACAGCTAAAAAATATATAGGATATAGTTATAAATATGGTGCAGCAGGACCAACAAGCTTTGACTGTTCAGGTTTTACATCATACATATTTAAATTACACGGAGTAAGTTTAAGTAGAACAGCAAAAGCACAATATAGTAACGGAACAGCAGTATCGAGAAGTAATTTACAACCAGGAGATCTAATAATGTTTGGACCTTCTGCATCAGGAATAAATCACGTAGGAATTTATATTGGTGGTGGGCAAATTGTTCACGCAGCTAACCCATCAAGAGGTGTTACAATAGATACAATAAATTCAGGATATTATAATAACAACTATGTAGGAGCAAGAAGAGTAATATAGTTACAATTAAGAGGTGAGAAATATTAAAAGACCAATTTTAATTGCAACTATAGGATATATAATAGGAATAATAATGGGGCTATACTTTAATATTAGTATAGTCTTTTTCTATTTACCTATAGTAGCAATATATTTTCTAAAGAAAAATTTAAATAGAAAGAAAGTTAAAAAATTAAATTTATATAATATTAAAAGATATTTTAGATTTTTTAAGTTGTTTTTTAATTCAAAAGTTTTAATAACTATTTTTATTTTCTCAATTATATCAAATACAATTACAATTTACCAAAATAACAAATATAATATAATTTATAAAGATAAAGAAAATTTGGAAGGAAAAGCTTTAGTTGTAAGTGAAAAAGAAGATAAAGAATATAGTTATGTATATAAAATTAAAGTCTTAAATATAGAAAATAAAAAAGAAGGTAAAAATACATATTTGTATTTGAGAATAAATAAAAAAAGTGATGTTTTACTAGAATATGGAGATATTATTAGTTTTAAAGGTGAATTCCAAGAACCAAGTAAAAAAAGAAATTATGGTGGTTTTGATTATAAAAATTATTTAAAAACTTTAAAAATATATGGAACGATAAAGTTAGAAAATGGTGAGGTTTTAGAAAAAAATAAAGGAAATATTTTAATTTCTTTTTCTAATAAAATATCTAATAGTGTAAAAGAAAAAATATATGATTTACTAGATAAAAGAGAAGCTAATTTACTTATTGGCTTACTTTTAGGTGATGATGACAATATTGATGACGATATAGAAGAAGCTTTTAAAATAAGTAGTTTATCACATGTTTTAGCGGTGTCAGGTATGCAAGTTACATATATTATAACAGCAATGTATTTTATTTTTAATAATATATTAGGAAAAAGGAAAACAAAAATTGTAATAATAATAATTCTTATTTTTTATACAATATTAACAGGTTTTTCTCCTTCAATTGTAAGAGCAAGTATTATGGGAATATTAATTATGGGAGCAGGACTTTTTTATAGAAAAAATGATATATGGAACTCAATTGCTATTTCACTTTTATTAATGTTAATATATAACCCATTTTTAATAACAAATGTAGGACTGCAACTATCATATTTAGGAACGATTGGTATTATTTTATTAAATAAAACTTTCTTAAGAATATTTAACAAAATCAGATTTGAAAAATATATTTTAAATAGAAAAATAATAAATATTGTTTCTAAAATAATAGAAATTTTAACAGTTACAATATCTGCAAGTGTGGTTGTATTTCCTATTATGTTATATAATTTTAATTTATTTTGTACATATTTTTTAATAACAAATTTACTTGCAAGTATTATTATAGGACCTATTACAATTTTTGGAACAGTAATTGTAATTATTTCTTTCGCTTTTTTAAAGATTGGAAAGTTACTTTCAATAATTCTAGAAATTTCTTTAAACACATTGGTTTTTGTTTCTAATTTTAGTAAATTACCTTTTTCTAAAATATATATAACAACACCTAAAATATCTATGATTATCTTTTATTATGTTCTAATTATTTTCTTTAATTACATCTATAAAATTTATAATAATAGAAATTTAAGTTTAACACAGATTCGTTTTAGAAATTTGATTGCACTATATAAATATAAGATAAAAGAAATTTATAATAATAAAAAAAGTAGAAAAAAATTTATAAGTATTTTAATTCTTATTGTTTTTTGTTTTAATATTTATAATTTTTTTATAATAAAAAGAGAATTAAAAATTTATTTTGTAGATGTAGGACAAGGTGATTCTACTTTTATTGTAACACCTAAAAATGAAACAATTCTAATAGATGGGGGTGGTAGTTTAGGAACAGATTTTGATGTAGGGGAGAGTACACTTCTTCCATATATTTTAGATAGAGGATATAAAAAAATAGATTTAATGTTTGTTTCACATTTTGACCAAGACCATATAGGTGGTTTATTTAAAATATTAGAAGAATTAAAAGTAGAAAAAGTTTGTATTTCAAAACAAGAAGAAGATTCTGAAAATTACCAGAAATTTTTAAACATAGTTAAAGAAAAAAATATCCAAGTTTTAGTTGTTAAGAAAGGTGATAAGATAGTTTTAGATAATAATTTATACTTTGATATCTTATGGCCAAATGATAAACAAATAGAAGAAAATAAATTGAATAATAATGCTATTGTTATGAAATTAAATTATAATAATTTTTCAACGTTGTTTACAGGTGATATTGAAAAGCCAGCAGAAGAAAAAATTTTAGAAATTTATAAAAATTCTAAAATATTAGAAAGTGATATTTTAAAAGTAGCACATCACGGTTCTAAAACTTCTACTACAGATGAATTCTTAAATAAAGTAAAACCTAAAATTGCTTTAATAGGAGTTGGAAAAGATAATATGTTTGGTCATCCTTCAAATACAACAATAGAAAAATTAGAAAAAATGAATATAAAAATTTATAGAACAGATTTAAATGCTGAAATAAGCATTTGCGTAAATGATAAAGGACAAGTAAGTATAAAATCTTTATATTAAATTTTTGTTAAATAATGGTATATTTTTATAAAATTTGTAAACAATAATTAAAAAGAAATCGGAGGAAGAATAATGAATAAAGTTATTTTAATTTTAGTTTCTATTATTATAATTATTGTTTCAATAATTACAGCAGTTGTTATTTATAATGGAGAAGATGAAGAACAAGCAAAGGTAAGTATTAAAAATATAGAAGAAAATACTACAAATACTTTGAATAATAGTATAAATAGTGATAATCAAAATGTAATAGAAACAAATGTAAAAGAAGTAAGAATATCTCCAAATGCTTTTATTACTTTCAAAGAGACATATGAGGGGTGTGGACATACAAAAGTAGATTTTGTTGAAGTTCCTGAAGATTTTGTTAATTTAAGTAAAGAAGAGCTAAAAGATAAGTATTCTGATTGGAATATAGAAAAATTTACAGACACAGATATTATATTAAGTAAAGATTTTGAAGGTAGTTGTGATGAGCATTTTATTGTAAAAGATGTAGATGGAATAGTTACCGCTTTTAAAATCAAAGAAGATGGAACAGAAGAAGAATACGAAATAACAGATATTGCAACCGAATATTTAACTGATACTGATAAAATAGAAATGAAAAATGGTATAAGAGTTAATGGTAAGCAAAATTTAAATCAATTAATTGAAGATTATGAGTAAATAAAACATCTATAGATATTTTCTATAGATGTTTAAACTTTTTTATTTTTTCATTTATTTTTTCTTTTCTTTTTTATCAACAGTGACTTCTTTCTTTAAATCTTGCTTATCAATAAAGCCTTTTTTATATAAATCTTTAATATACATAACAAGAGCAAAAAG
>CALYBF010000070.1 GCA_944393755.1 uncultured Clostridia bacterium
ATAGAACATAATTACAAGATATTAGTAATTTCAACAGGACATAAAGATTCAACAATAGATAGATGCTTTTGGGAAGAAAAAAAGATAAAGAAAAATTTAGGCTTGTTTGGACCAAATACAAATATTGCTATGGAAGATGGTGTTGTAGGACTAGAAACAATAATGAAAAGTAATAGGATATCTCCAGAGCAAATTACAAACTATACAAAAATAGTATTTAAAGATAGATTAGAAATATTACCAAGTTTTAAAGGCGAAAAAATAGAATACAATGAGCTTAAAACATATTATCCAGATATAATTAATTTAGCAAATAGATATTATGATTTAGTATTTGTAGATTTAGATGAAGAATTAGGAGAAGAGTTAAAAAATACAATATTATCAAATTCTAATTTGATAGTTGCAAATCTAAGTCAACGATTAACAAGCATAAATGAATTTATGAAAATAAGAGAAGAAAAAGAAGTTTTAAGTTCTAATAAAACATTAACATTAATAGGAAGATATGATAAATTCTCAAAATACACAATAAAGAATATTTCAAGATATATGGGAGAAAAAAATAAAGTCTCTACTATACCATATAACACATTATTTTTTGAAGCTTGTGAAGAAGCAAAAGTCCCAGATTTATTTTTAAGACTTAGAAAAATCGACGAGGAAGATAGAAATAGTATATTTATAGAAGAAGTAAAAAGAACTTCTGATAATATTATATATAGATTACAAGATTTAGCAATGAAGATGTAAGGAGGGTGGACAAACTATGACAATTACAAATATTGTTCTAATATTAGTTGTTTTGGGTTTAGCTGGTTATTTAATTTTTTATGTTGTAAAAAAGAAAAAAACAGCAGAAGTTGAAACAACAGTAAATGTGGACGATAAGACTTATACAATAGAATTAATGACAGAATTTGTTAAGAGAAGGTTAGACGAAATAACTAAAATTAACCTTTATGATATAGGGCTTTCTGAAGAAGAATTAAAAAGAAGAAAAAATAAAAAATATGAATTAAAGAAAGCTTTAAAAGGTTGTACATATGGTGATGTTAATGATAAAAGATATGTTAAAGAATTAATCTATGACTTGTTAGAAAAAGAATATGGAGTAACAGAAAGTAATATATCAAAAGCAATACCATTTGACATACCATCCCTACTTACACCACAAGATAAATTTGATATTTTAATATATGTTTATAAAAAAGAATTTGCTTATGAAGCATTAACAGAATTGATTAAAAAATATAATTTAGCAGAATTAAAATATGTAGAAGGGGAAACAAAACCTTCATATGTAATAACATCAAATGAAATAGAAGATATATTTGAAAAAGAGAATATTGTATTATCTTTTTCTGATAAATTAAATGTAGTAGTACAAAGAATATATCAACATTATAAAGGATATAGTTCAATAGATGAAATTAGAGATATGAATATAGACGGTGTTTCTGGTGGTGTATCAGGACTTCCAGAAAGTTTCTTAAGCCAAGTTGCACAAACAGATGGTGGAGATTACTTAAATCAAATAGCAGAACATAAAGTACCACGTGCTTGTGATAGTATCTGGATATTCTTCCAAGGTAAATCAATACGTTTAGCGTTTTTATCATTTGGAACAGAAGCAGAATTAAAAAGAGTTTGTCAAAATATTTATAAATATAATAACCCAGGACAGTTATCAGATACAAATGGTTATAAAATAAATGAAATGAAAGATGGTTCTCGTGTAGTTGTTGTAAGACCATCAATGTCAGAGACTTGGGCATTCTTCGTAAGAAAGTTTGACGTTAAACGTTCAACTTTAGAGCAATGGTTTAAAGGAGAACCAGGTAGTGATGATTCAATAGAATTATTAAAATATTTAGTAAAAGGTGCAAGAATTATATCAATTACTGGTGAGCAAGGTTGTGGTAAAACAACAATGCTTATGGGTATGATAGAAAATATTTATGAAACAATGAATATCCGTGTTCAAGAAACTGCATTTGAGCTACACTTAAGAAAAATTTATCCAACAAGAAATATATTAACATTTAGAGAAACTGAAACAATTTCAGGACAAGAAGGTTTGGACGTTCAAAAGAAAACTGACGGTTCTGTAAATATCATAGGTGAGGTTGCAACAGACCACGTTGCTGCATGGATGATACAAGCAGCACAGGTTGCTTCTAAGTTTACATTATTTACACACCACGCAAAAACATTTCCAAACTTGGTAACAGCTCTAAGAAACTCAATGCTTAGAATTGGACAGTTCAATAATGAAAAAACTGCAGAAGAACAAGTTATACAAGTATTAAACTTTGATATACATTTAACAAAAGACTTTAGAGGAAAAAGATATGTAGAAAGAATAACAGAGTGTATTCCAGTAGAAGAAAAAAATGAGTATACATTTGACCATAGAAAAGAAAAAACATTAGAAGGAAAATTTGATAAATTTTTTGATAATGCAACACATTATTTTGAAAATATTACTGATAGAAAATTATATACATACAGAAACATATTAGAATATGTGGATGGAGAATATAAAATAACAAACCCAATAACAGAAAACAACTTAAGAGAAATGAGACTTAATATGGATGCAACAGATGTTGAAAGCTTCGATAAATTTGTACAAAAACATTGGGGAAATAAAAAAGAAACAGTAGAAGTTTCAGCAGGGTTAAATGAAACTAAAAAAAGAGGAAGAAGAAAGAAAACAGAAGTATAAAGTATTAGACTAAGAAAGGAGGTGCTACATCTAAAGTGGATAACCAAGTAATCTATTATATAATGGGTGGAGCTGGTGGAGCTTTTGTATTAATAATATTAATTTATTATATATTATCTAAAAAAATGCAAACATCAGAATATAAAAGAATACAAAAGTTACAACAAGGAACTAAAGAAAAGTCTTTTTCAGCAGAAGTATTGTTCCAAAAGCTATACCTTACATATATAAAAATTCCTTTCATAAAGAGATATGCTTTAAAAATTAGAAGAAGATTGGAAATAATAAATATAGATGATGAGTATAATACCAGAAAGGGAACATCAAAAATACTAACAAAAGCATTAGCTATAATATTACCAATAATGCTTATTACTATTATACTAACAGCTAGTAATTATTTACTTATGTTTATATTATTAATATTTGAATTATTTATGATAGATACTTTTATAGATGGTTCAGTTGACAAAATAGATAATAAAATATTAACACAACAAATAGATTTCTTTTCAGAAATAAGACACGCATATCACGAATACAATATGGTTGAAGAAGCGATTTACCAAGTTTCACAAGATGATGAAAAAGATATTTCAAGGCAAGGTGAAAAAATTTATGAAATACTAATTTCAGATGATCCTGAAATGGAACTTGAGAAATACTATGATATAGCACCAAATAGTTTCTTAAAAGAATTTGCAGGAATATCTTATCTAACTAAAGAATTTGGAGATAGAAAAGTAGATGGTGCATCTCTATATTTGAAAAATGTTAACAATATAACACAAGAAATGCAATTAGAGATATTAAAAAGAGATAAATTAAACTATGTATTCCAAAGTTTATCAGTTATCTCTATAGCACCAGTATTATTACTAGAACCATTAAAAAATTGGGCAATTGATAATTTTAGTTTTACTGCTAACTGGTATTTAGGAAAACCAGGTATGATTGTTCAAATAATTATTTTAATACTTACTTTTATATCTTATATATTAGTAAGAAAATTAAAAGATAATGGTTCTACAGCAATGAATACTAAAAATACAGAAAATCCTTGGCAAGAAAAATTATATAGAAAAAAACCAATTAAAAAGTTTGTTGACTTATTTATACCAAAAGAAGGAACAAAAGAATACAGAAAAGTTAAACAATTATTAAAAGATTCAGCATCATCATTAAAGATGCCATGGCTTTATATTAATAGAATTGTACTTTTTGTAGTTGTATTTTTTGCATCAATAATAATTTTTATGCAATTACATTTAGTTGCAATAGATTATATTTATACAGAGCCAACTACTGATTATGATATAATACGGTGGGCTTTCTGAAAGCGACGAAGCAAAAGCAATGGAAGTTACAGAACAGGACAATATAATCTTAGATTTGTATAAAGGGAAAGTAAATACAACAGTAGAACAGATAAGAGCAGCAGTAGAAAGGTTAGATTATTATGAAGATGCAGAAGAGGAAGAATTAGACTCTGCTGCAGAAAGAATTTATGAAAAATTACAAGTAGTAAATAGTGAATACTTAAAGTGGTTTGAATTATTACTTGCTTGTGTATTTGCAGTAATTGGATATATGGCACCAATTTGGATATTATATTTCCAAGTTAAGATGAGACAATTAGAGATGGAAGATGAAGTAATGCAATACCAGACAATTATTATGATGCTTATGAGAATTGAAAGGGTTAATGTTGAAATTATCCTAGAGTGGCTTGAAAGATATTCAAATATATTTAAACCACAAATTACAAAATGTGTTAATAACTATGAAGCAGGTGCTTGGGAATCTCTAGAAGCAATGAAGGAAGAAGTTTCATATTTACCATTAATCAGAATAA
The DNA here is from genome assembly GCA_944393755.1 of uncultured Clostridia bacterium. Classification (GTDB taxonomy): domain Bacteria; phylum Bacillota; class Clostridia; order TANB77; family CAG-508; genus CAG-269. The sequence continues at coordinate 4,587 of CALYBF010000070.1, forward strand.
TAGAAAGCTTGCAAGCAGCAGTTGAAAAAATACCAATTAAAGATGCGTTTGATGAATTAGATTCAGAAAGAGATTATTACCAAGAAAAGAGAAAAGAATCAAATGAAAGACTAATAAAGAGAAAAGGTATGATAGGAAAATTCATAGGTTTTGCACCAATGGTATGTATGTTTGTAGGATATTTAATAGTACCATTAGTATTTATAGGTTTAACAAGTATGGGATCTTCATTTGAATCAATGACTTCTATGTCTTAAAAAGGAGGAAAATAAGTGGAAAATGCATCAAAAGCTCTTATTATGGCAGGAAGTGTATTAATAGCACTTATGATTATTGGAGCATTAATATTAACATTTAGTAATTTAACTGCTTATCAAGAAACTAATACAAGAAGTACTCGCTCTACCCAAATGGCAGAATTTAATAGTCAATATGAAACTTATAATAGAAAAGATGTAAGAGGTAGTGATTTATATTCTTTGCTAAACAAAGCAATTGATTACAACAGAAGAGAGTCATCAGCAGGAACTAACTGGGCTGATAAAGGTCAAGAAATGGCATATGAGCCAATGATAATTAAATTTACAATTAATAGAGCAGAATTATCAGCAGATGGTACTTCTAGGTTATTCGAAAAAGATACAAATGAAGTTACTGGTAAATCTAACGATTTTGGAGACAAAGTAAAAGATGAAATAGATGATTTAGAAGAGACTTATGGACAAACTTCTCTTACTAATTTAACAACAAATCTTACTAAAATATTTATAGATGATAATGCAAGTGATGAGGAAAAGGAAGAGGCAGTTAAGAATTTCAACTCGGCTTCTAGGAAGTTGACAGTAAAAAGTTTTTCAGAAATAGATAAAAAGAGCCAAATTCGTGAAGATGTATACAAGTATTATGAATATATACAATTTAAAAGAGCTCATTTTGATTGTGAAAAAATAGAATATAACAATAAAACAGGAAGAATAACAAAAATGGAATTCAAATTTAATGGTAAATTTAATTAATAGGAGTAGATTATGGAAAATGCATCAAAAGCATTGCTTATGGCAGCAGGTGTGTTGATTGGAATTTTAATATTATCACTAGCAGTATTTCTATTTGCAAACTTTGGTGCAGCATCTGCAGAAGCACATAAGCAAAACGAAGAAAACCAAATTGAACAATTTAATGTGCAATTTACTGCATATCAAGGAAGAACAGATATTACAATACACGATATTGTTACAGTTGCAAATTTAGCTAAGTCAACTAATCAGTCTTTTGGACTTACAGAGCAAACAGAAAATAATTATTATATAACAGTAAGTGCAAAAAAAACAACATCAGGAAATAAAAGTAAGATGGAAACATTTTCTTCTAAAGAATTAGATAATCTGGTGAAATCAGATTTGCATAATTTAGTAGATAGAGATGACGGAAACGGGAATAGTTACAAAGGTCTACCTACATATAGTTGTAATGTTACTATAAATTCTAATACAAGAAGAGTAAGTGAAGTAAATTTTACAAGAAATGATTAAATTTATAAGAGGATATTATGAAAAAATTAGCTATAATATTTTTAATAGGTGTAATTTTGATAGTTGGTATATCATATATGTACTTAAATTATAAAGCAAATTATAATGAAGCAAGAAAAACAAATTACCAATTTGAAAGTTATTACGAAAAAGAATTTTATGGTGCAGATGTGGTTACACTAATTAATAAAGCATATGATAACAATTTAACATCAGGTGTTGAAAGAGACAAAAATGGAATTTTTATTGAAAATGATACTAATTCAATTAAAATAGATGTTAAAATAATAGATAATGATACATTATATAATATGGAAACATTATATATTGGTGGTATGGACAAGTTTGTTCAAAATTATAATGGAATAAAGTTTAAATGTACTAAAATAGAATATCACCAAAATAGAAAAATTAAGTATATGCTTATAGAACAAATTACACAATAAATATTTTAAATTAGTTATTAATATTACCAAGATATAAATTGGTTAAAAATATAAACAAAAGTAAAAAATTAAAGGAGGAATTAATTATGGAAAATGCGTCAAAAGCCTTAATTATCGCAGGTGCAATATTACTTGCAATCTTAATCATATCATTAGGAATAATGATATACCAACAAGCATCAGGAGTAGTAAACAACAATGCAATGAGTGAAGTAGATATATCTTCATTTAATCAAAAATTTACACAATATCAAGGAGAGAACGTAAGAGGAGCACAAATAAATGCTCTATTAGACCAAGTGAGAAATAATAATGTAACATATCAAAATGATTCTTCAAGACAAGTAACTATTGAAGGAAATAGTGCTACTTGGAATGGAACGGGAAAAGTTAGTGGAAATCTAATAAATCCACAAACAACATTAAAAGCTCAAACAGGAAGAACATATAAAGTACAATGTGCAATAGATACAAAAACAGGTTTAGTTAACAAAATAACAATTACAGATGCTACTTAATTTAAATATAAATAAGTTAAAAATGTAGGAGGAATTAGTTATGGAAAATGCGTCAAAAGCGTTAATTATTGCAGGTGCAATATTACTTGCAATCTTAATTATATCATTAGGAATAATGATATACCAACAAGCATCAGGAGTAGTAAA
>CALYBF010000071.1 GCA_944393755.1 uncultured Clostridia bacterium
CTTTTTCTCCATATATTAATTTATAGACTCTTTCATAATTAGGTGTTATTTTACCTAATGCTTTTAATTTTTGTTTAGGATTTGTTATTGAATTAGCTATAGCTAATTTATTTGATTCACTTTTTAAATAATCAATTGCTTCTATTCTTTTGTCTATATCTTTTATTTTTCTAACTATCTCTAGCCTAAACTGTTCATCTTCTATACTTTCCAAAAAGCTAATTTTTTTGTCATCTGATTCTAAACTTTTTATTATACCAACTCTATGTTCCTCATATGGGAAATTCATTAATTGTTCTATTTTCTTTTCATCATCTTCTAAAGTCCCAACTATTTCTGCTCTAAAATCTTCATCTTTAATTGTTTCTAATAATTCTATTTTTTTATCATCAGATTTTAAACTTTTTATAATAACAATTCTATTTTCATCTTTTTTTATATCTTCCAATAATTTTATCTTATCATCATCATTTTCTAGTATAAGAATTATTCTTGCTCTATAACTTTCACTTTTCAAATAGGGAAGTGCTTTTGTTAAAAAGCTATCATTTTGAATTGTTTTTATTACTTCTAATCGTGCTTTTTCACTTTGTATCTGACTCAAAACAGAAACTTTATTTTCATCATTTTTTAATGACATAATAATTTCTATTTTTGATTTTTCTTGTTTTGCATATTCTAAACACTCTATTTTTTTACTATCACTCTTTATACTTTTAACTACATAAACTATATCAAGTTCATCTTTTAATCTACTTAATAATTCTATTTTTTTGTCATCACTTTTTATGCTTGCAATTACAATTGATAAATGTTCTTCTGGAATTAAATCTAATGCTCGTATTTTTTCATCGTCTGACTTAAAACTTCTAATAACTTGTATTCTTTGTAAATCAGATATATCTATATTTTTTAATAATTCTATTTTTATATTATCATCTTTAATACTACAAATAATAGAAGTTACAAAAGCAGTATTTTGCTTAATTTTTTTGACTAAATTTACTTTTTCTTTATCTGTATAATTTAAACTTTCTGCAATTAATCTTTCATCATAATCAAATAAATCATTTTCGTTTTGCTCTACTCTTTGTATTTTCTCATCATCATTAAGTAGACAAATTGATACAACTTCTGGCAAATGTTGTCTAAATGTTAATCTTTCATCTTCTGATAAACCATCTAAGATTTCTCTTGTTATTTTGGTAATTTTATCTATGAAAAATTTATGAATACTTATATCATTTTTGCCTACTTCTTCTAATTCTTTTCCTAATGTATTATAAATTTCTTTAAGCAATTTTAAATTTTCTTTAACTTTTGCTCTAGAAATTTCTATTTCTCTATACAAAGATATTATTCTATCTAAATTAATTTCTCTCATTTTCTCTCCTAGAAGTATTTATTTAAACTTCTTCTTTTGTCCCCATTTGTAATTCTTTTAACCTCTCTAATGTCATTAAAACTTCTCTTGGCTTGCTTCCTTGGTAACCTGATATTACTCCTCTTTCTTCCATTTGGTCTATTATTCTACCAGCACGTGCATAGCCAACTTTAAATTTTCTTTGGATAAATGATGTTGATGCTTGTCCTGTTTCTACAACTGTTTGTATTGCATCCATTAAAAATGGATCTGTGTCATCATCTTGTGTTTCTGCTATTTCTTTATCAGTTCTATTGTTATTCTCTATACTTTCTAGTATATCTTCACTATAATTTGCTGTTCCATTTGATTTGATGAAGCTTACTATTTTTTCTACTTCATCATCTGATACAAATGCTCCCTGTACTCTAGCTGGCTTAGGTGCTCCTGCTGGGAAGAATAACATATCACCTTTTCCAAGTAATTTTTCAGCTCCTACTGTATCTAATATTGTTCTAGAATCTACTTGTGAAGATACTGCAAACGCAATTCTAGAAGGTACATTTGCTTTAATTAAACCTGTTATTACATCAACAGAAGGTCTTTGTGTCGCAATTACTAAATGCATACCTGCAGCTCTTGCTTTTTGTGCCAATCTACAAATTGCATCTTCAACGTCATTTTTTGCAACCATCATTAAATCAGCAAGCTCATCTATTATTATTACTATTTGTGGTAATTTTCCAAATTCATTTTCTTTTTCAATTGCTTTATTATATCCTTTTAAGTCTCTTACGCCTTTTTCTGCAAATTTATTATATCTATCATCCATTTCTTGAACAGCCCAAGCTAAGGCTCCTGCTGCTTTTTTAGGATCTGTTACAACTGGAATTAAAAGGTGTGGTATTCCATTATATACTGAAAGTTCAACTACTTTAGGATCTACCATTACAAATTTTACTTCACTTGGTTTTGCATTATATACTATACTTGTAATAATTGTATTTATACATACACTTTTTCCAGAACCTGTTGAACCCGCAATTAATACGTGTGGCATTTTTGCAATATCAGCAAGCTCTACATTTCCAGCTACATCTTTTCCAAGACCTATTGTTAATTTAGATTTATTTGATTTAAATTCTTTACTTTCTATTATTTCTCTAAAATGAACAACTTCTTTTTCTTTATTTGGAACTTCTATTCCAACCGCTTGTTTTCCCGGAATTGGAGCTTCAATTCTTATTGTTTCAGCGGCTAAATTAAGTGCAATATCATCTGCTAAATTTGCTATTTTACTAACACGAACACCTTCTGCAGGTTTTAGTTCATAACGAGTAATTGCAGGTCCCACTGATACATTTTCTACCTTAGCTGAAACACCAAAACTATATAATGTTTTTTGTAATTTTGTTGCAGTATCTGTTAAAGCTTTTGCTCCACCTTTTAAAGTTTTCTTTCCTGGCTTACTTAAAAGTTCTACAGGTGGATATTCATAGTGTTCATCTTCTACTACTACACTATGCTCTAATTGTAATACTTCTTTTTTCTTATCTTCTTTTTGTTCTTCTACTTGTTTAAATAAATTACTATCTATTACATCTGGCTGAATTTCCACTTTTTTCTTACTATCTTTTGTTAATGGTTCTAAATCATCATTTGAATGGTCATATTTCTTTAAACCTGTTTTTTCATCTCCAGATTCTACAATTCTTCCACCGAAATTTATTTTTATTTGGTCTTCCATAGGGTCTTTTTCTTCTTTTTCTAGTTTTGCCATTTCCATTTTTGCTTTTCTTTCTTCACGTAATCTTTTTCTTCTTTGGCTTGGTGTTTCATAGTTTTCTTTTTCTCTTTCTTTTGCTAATTCTTCTTTTCTTTCAAATCTTTCTTCACGTTTTTCTTCTATTTTATCCATAAACATATTTATAATATCTGATAAATTTATTCCAAATGTAAATACAAGTAATATTACAGCTACACCTATACAAAAGATTATTGCTCCTACATTTCCAAGTAATTTTGCTAAAATTACTCCACCTACTGCTCCCACTGCTCCGCCACCATGACTTTGTGTTCCATAATAGTAAGCATCTTTTACTACTTCTGACATTTCTTTTGAAGAATCTAATTCTCCACTTGATATTTGAAATACACTAAAAACTATTGCAAGAGAAATTAAAGCTATTCCATATTGGATAAGCTTTGAAGTTATTTCTTCTCTTCCGTCTGAAGCAAGCTTTATTGCAATAGCTAAGCCTCCTATTGGAAGTACATATTGCATAAGCCCCATTATTCCACCTAAAATTTCATTTAATTTTATTCCAATAGTTCCAGATTTTGTATATATTAAAACAGCTAAAAGTATACTAAGTACTATTAGTATTACAACTGCTATATCTAATCTAGATGCTGTTTTTTTTCTTTTTTTATATCTTCTTTTTCTTGCCATTTCTATCATCCTTTCATTATCTTGAAAAAGCCAGATTTAAAATATAATTTACAAATCTGACTTTTGTTTTTACTTTAATTCTTTTCTACTATTTTGAATTGTTTTTATTGTATCTTCTAATGATATTTGCATTAAATTTAAAGCTTCTGTCATACTTGTTCCTAATTTATTTAATGTTTCATTTAATACATCTTCTGTGTTTGCAAGTAAACTATCAGCATATTCCTTAGTTCCTTTTGATATTTCTCTTGACATTTCATTTGCTGTTTCTATAATTTCTGTTTTTTGGTCATATGCTTTTCTAGTTATTTCGTGCTCATCTATCATTGCTATTATTCTATTTTCAGCTTCTTTTACTATTCCATCAGCTTCTTTTTGTGCTTCTACTAAAATTCTTTGTCTTTCTTCTTTTACCCATTTGGCTTGTTTTAATTCATCTGGAAGCTTTATTCTAATTTCTTTTATTAAATCAAGCATTTCTTCTTTATCAACAATACCTTTTGTTGTAAAAGGTAAGCTTTTACTATTTTCTAACAAATCTTCTAAAGTTTCCAATAATGTAAATATTTCCATTGGTTTTACCCCTTTCTTAACTCTTATTTAAAAAAATAAGATGTACACGTCCATATTTTCTTTTCTTAACAATATTAACATTTAATTTTTTTAGAGCTTGTTCTACTCTCTCTTCTTCATCTGTTTCTACTATTATTAAACTATCTGTTTTTAACAAATTAAGGTTAATTAATTTATTTACTGTTTCATATACTAAATTTGTTTTATATGGTGGATCAATATATATTATATCTAATTTCTTATCTAGCTTTTCTAACATTTTTTCATATGAAGTTTCATATAAGGTAACTTCCAAATGTGTTTTTTCTATATTTTTCTTTATCACCTTAATTGCATTTTTATCTTTTTCACATAAGATTACTTCTTTTGCTCCTCTACTTGCTGCTTCTAAACCTATTGCTCCACTTCCTGAAAATACATCTAAAAAACTACTTCCTACTATTTTTTCTTGTATTATATTAAATAATGACTCTTTTACTCTATCTAATGTAGGACGAGTTGTTTCTCCTTCTAAAGTATATAATTTTGTTCCTCTTGCTTTTCCACTTATTATTCTCATTTTTAACCTCTTTTTGATGATATTATTTTATTCTTTTTTTTTCAATTGGTCAATACTATTAATAGAAATGTAACATATATTTAACACTTTTGTAATATTACTATCTTTAGTTTTTTTATAACAAAAAAGATTCAAGAAAAAAATTTCTTTCTTGAACCTTTTTATTTACTTTATGCATATGCTTGGCGTTTCTTAAAGCTAAGTAAGTTTGTAATTTCATTTTCTGTATTTTTAGCCTTCTTAGTTTTTCTAGCTCTTTCTTGTTCAAGCTCTCTTTTTTGTTTTTCAGCCATAGATTGACAAATTGCTTTTTGATATGCAAAATGTGTGTCTTGTGCAATTTTACTCCAATTATATTCATTTCTAACTTTATTTTTAGCAACTCTTGTAATATCTGCACATAATTTATGGTCAAACAATAATTCTAAAATTGAATCAGCAAGTGAATTAGGATTTCCACAATATGCCTTCATACCATTTACTTTATGATCTACAATTTCATTTAAACCACCAATATCTGATACAACAATAGGTCTTTCAGAAAGCATTGCTTCTAAAGCTACTATTCCAAATGGCTCATATGTACTTGGGAAAACTGCAATATCTGCTGCTTTATACATCTTTTGAACATCTTTTCCGTTCATATATCCTGCAAAATACACTTTATTTCCTAGTCCTAAATTGTTTACTTCTTGTTTTAATTCTTGTTCCATACCACCTTTACCACAAATAACAAGTTTTGCATCATTGTAGCCGTTTAATATCTTAGGCATAGCAGCAATTAAATGTTGAATACCTTTTTCGTAAACAAGTCTACCCATAAATAGAATAATTTTTTCATTATCCATTGCATATTTTCTTCTAAAATTATAATCTCTTTCAATACCATTAAATAAATTTAAATTAACACCATTTGGTACTACATTTATTTTCTCATAAGGAAGCCCAAATAATCTTTGTAATTCATTTTTCATATAATTACTATTAACAATTACTTCTGCTGCTTCATATGTAAGCATCCACTCTGTATCATTTATATATCTTTGTTGTTCATCGTGAATACCACTATTTCTTCCAGCTTCTGTTGCGTGTATAGTTGCAACAATTGGAATATTATAAGAATTTTTTAAAGTCTTTGCACTATATGCTACTAACCAATCGTGGGCGTGTATAACGTCAAAATTTCCTTCCTTTAGCATAATCTCATTTGCTTTTGCTATCATATTAAAGTTTAATTGTAAAACCCAGTCTATAAAATTATTAGGGTTAATCATATAATTATCAACTCTATAAACCTTTACACCTTTATCATCTTCAAAGTAAGGTGCATCTCCTTCTCTGTAAGTAATTACAGTTACATCGTGTCCATCTTTATATAGTGTTTTTGATAAGTCATAAACAACTCTTGCAATTCCACCTACAACTCTTGGTGGATATTCCCACGTTAACATTAGTATTTTCATTAAAAATTCTCCCTTTCTTTTTACATATTTTCTTTTGTTTTAATTTTTAGTTCTATTTTGACATTTTCTTACACTATTGTATATAAATTTTCAAAAAAAGTAAATGCTTTTTTAAAAAAATTATTAAATTTTTAAAAAACATTTACTTTCTTGTTTTCTATTTATTTAATTATATTAATTTAATTAGATTTTATACCAAATTTTTTAGCTATAAAAGATGTGTCATAATTATTATTTTTAAAATCTTCATCTGCTAAAATCTTTAAAATAAAGTCAGTATTTGTCTTAATTCCGTCTACTACTAATTCCGCAACACAACTTCTCATTTTAGCAATTGATTCATTTCTATCTTTTCCATGAACTATTATTTTAGCTATCATAGAATCATATGTAGGTGGTATTTTATAACCTGGATAAATTGCAGTATCAATCCTTACACCATTTCCACCTGGTAAATGTAAATCTGTTATAGTTCCAGGACAAGGCATAAAGTTTTTATCTGGGTCTTCTGCATTTATTCTAACTTCCATACTATGACCGGTAAAAGCTATATCTTTTTGTTTAAAACTCAAAACTTCTCCACTTGCAATTTTTATTTGTTCTTTTATAATATCAACACCTGTTACCATTTCAGTTACTGGATGTTCTACTTGTACTCTAGTATTCATTTCCATAAAATAAAAATCTTTATTCTTATCAACTAAAAATTCAATTGTACCTGCATTTGTATACCCAATTTGTTTAACAGCATTAATTGCAACTTCTCCCATTTTCTTTCTTGTTTTTTCATCTAATATAGGAGAAGG
>CALYBF010000072.1 GCA_944393755.1 uncultured Clostridia bacterium
TCTTGTATTTTTTGTTCTAGTTCTGCATTTTTAGCTTGTATACCTTTTATACCAAGAATTTGTAAGCTACCTTCAGTTCCTACTCCCTGAATAATTATAAAATAACCAAGTAATACCAATAATGCAATCAGAATTAAAATTAATAATTTTTTCATATTGGTAATTCTCCTTCTATTTGTATTGTAACAACACCGTTAGACTTTTGACCAGGTGTTGATGTTACTTCTGTTAGTATAACATCATTTTTTAAAACTGCTACAAAATATCCTAATTGTTCATATTTATCAGATTGTGCATTTATAACAATATGTCTATCTTGTGTATTTTGTATTGAAGTTATTTGAACACTAGCTGGTATAACTGACATAATTTGATTTAACAAATTAGGAATAGCATTTCTAGTTTTCTTAACATCTTGTATTCTTTGGCTAGTACTTTCTAATTGTTCGCTCTTTTGGTTATATATATTAATACCTGTTTTTAATTCTTCATTATCAGCTTTAGCTAAGCTTATCTGTGCATTTGTATGTGCAATAGAGTCATTTGCTTCTTCTTCTTTTTGGTTCATTTGGTAATTTAATACTCCTGAAAAGCCACTATAAATTGCAATTAATAAGAATAAACCAACAGCAACTCTAATTAAACTTTTTTCTGTATTATCAAGTTTTTGTCCTAAGTCCCAAGTAAGAAAACCACCAAGGTTCTTCTGTTCTTTTTTAGTCTTATCTGGGTTAACTTCAATCTTCATCCAACTTGGTATTTGGTCAGCTAGAGTCTTTTTCTTAAAGTTCATACCTGTAACACCTTCACCAAGTCCCATTAAAGCTATAGAAATAGCTGAGTTAACTTCAATATAATCTTTAATACTAATATCTCTTGTATTTTCTATAAAATAAGGTTTTAAAATTTCGCACTCTGAATCTGTTAAATATTCTTGGAAATACAAGTCTATATTATTAATTAAAGCACCTGTACCTGTAATATAAACCTTTTCAAATTTATCAGTATTAGAATTTATAATCTTATTTACTTGATTAACTATATTATAAATAGTAGGCATTATATCATCTAAGTAAGAACTAACTTCGCCTGTTTGTAATTCTCTACCTTCTGAAGTATATATAGTAGTATTTTTACAAATTTCATAAGATTTAGCATATGAATTTTCTTTTAAATTAATCTTAGATAAGAAATCTTTGCTACCTTCTTCCATAATATCAACATTAAATATCTTACCACCCATTATAGTAGTAATTGTTGTATTATCTTCAATATTTACTATAATACAATTCTCATCTTTTCTAACTTGTATTAAGTTAGGAATTGACATTGAAATTGGAGATATATTTGCTAAATGATATCCTTCTACTTCTTGTATTCTTTTGTTTAATTCAATTTTGTTGTCTGCTATATGAATAACTTTTATCTTATCTTTATCAATTTGGCTTTCTACTACTGCATATCTTGTTTCAAAAACATTTGGGTTATAACCCTTATCAGCACAGAAAGATTCAAATTCTGTTTTAATTGCTTTTTGTAAATCGTTTTTTGTAAGTAAAGCAAACATATCAAAATAATTATACATTTCTTCTGACATATTAATACTAATTGGAGTCTTTTGGCTGTAAGTTTCTTCAATTACTTGAGAAACAGCATCTTCAATTTTTTCATAAAACTTTACTCCAAATGACTCTACTTTGAAATTGTCGCGTTCTTTTGATACTTTTGCATATTTAATTAAATGTTCATCTATATATAGTCCTAGACAACTAGCCATTTTTCTCTCCTTTTTCTTTGTTTATTTTTATTTTTTACAATTAAAATTATAAAATACTAGAATTAATTTTACAAAATTCTATAAATTTCTTGTATAAAACTCATAATATAGTTATATTTTATAATTTTTTAAGAAAAAGTCAATATTTTTAATCCAATCGTAATATAAATGTAATACAACTGTAATAATATCAATTTTCCTTGATATACTTAAGTTTACAAATAAAAAAGCCATCTGTTTTTTCATTTTGTAAAACTTCTAAATAACCATTATTTTCTTTATCCAAATACTGTATAAAAAACTTATCTTTGTTATAAATTTTCTCGTTTAAAATATTATATAAATTATCTAATTTAAAATTAGAATTTTTTTCTAAAAATTTTTCTATAATATCTCTATTTTCTTTCCTAAAAATACTGCAAGTAGAATAAACAATTTCTCCACCTGGTTTTAAATATTTAGAACAAGTATCTAAAATATCTAATTGTAATTTACTAATTTCTTCTATATCTTTTTCTTTCTTCTGCCATTTAATATCTGGCTTTCTTTTTAAAACACCTATTCCTAAGCAAGGCACATCTAAAAGAATTTTATCAAATTTATTTTTATATTCTTCATTATAACAGCTTGCATCATTAACTTTAGTTTTTACTATATTAATACCTAATCTTTTACAATTTTCATCAACTAATTTAGTTCTATGTTCATACACATCAAAAGCAAAAATCTCACCTTTATTTTTCATTATCTCTGCTAAATATGTAGTCTTACCACCAGGGCTACTACAAGCATCTAACAAAGTTTCTTGTTCTTTTGGTTCAAGAACTAAAGCACTTAAACCTGCCACCTCATCTTCTACTGTAAAAAGTCCATTTTTAAAAGCTTCTAAATTTTCCAAATTACTTACTTTATTTAAAATTAAAAAATCTTCTAAAATTCCGTCTTCACTTTTAATTTTCTCTTTTTCTAAAATAGTTTTTAAATCTTTTTTATTTGTTTTCAAATTATTTACTCTAATAGAAACTTTAGGTCTCAAAATAGAAGCTTTACAAAAATCTTCTACTTTGTCATATGAAAAACCTTCATCTTTCAGTTCTTCTATTATCCATAAAGGCATAGAATAACAAAAAGATAATCTTTTATTTTCTTCTTTTATTAAGAAAAAATCTTCATAATCTTTTTTTGTAACTTTTCTTAAAACCGCATTTGTAAAACCAATACTACCCCTATTACCATATTTCTTAGCTAAATTGACACCTTCATTAACAGCTGCAGATTTTGGTATTTTATCTAAAAAAACAATTTGGTAAATAGAAAGTCTTAAAATATTTAATATCCATAAAGATAATTTATTTAATTTTAATTTAGAATATTTTTTAATAATTTCATCTAAAGTTAACTTCCACGTAGTAACACCATACACAATCTCAGAAATAAGAGCTATATCTCTGTTGTCAAGATTATTTTTAGTATTTACTTTATTGTTATTATTTTCATTATTTTTGTTTTCGTTCTTTTTATTTACTTCTTTTTTATTTGTTTCTTTTTTATCTTTTTCTTTTCTTATTTTGTTAATAGTATCATTTAGCAAAAGATTAGAATAAGAATTGTCTTTGTCCATTTTGTATAAAACCTTTAATGCTAACTCTCTTACTTTATCAACCATTTTTTCTACCTCCTTATGGGGACGTTTCCATTTGGACATTTTGTCCAATTAGGGACAGAGCATATCTAAAGATATGTCCCATTTTGGACAAAATGTCCAAAATGAAACGTCCCCATCATTATATCTTTTTTATTTTTTAATTTCTACTATTTTTGAATATTTTTTCTTTTTATTGGAAAAGATATTTTTAAAAGTAAAATTTGGAGGTTTTATATATGGATATTAAAAAACATATTATTGTAACTGGTAATTCTACAGTTTCCTGGAAAGATGCTATTGTTAAAGCAATTTCAGAAGCTTCTAAAACTATAGATTATTTATCAGAAGTTAAAATTTTAGAACAAAGAGCTTTAATTGATGGTGATAGAATTTCACAATATTTTGTTGACTTAGATTTAAGTTTTGTGATTGATGTTAACCGTAAAGATAGTTAAATAGTAAAATATTTATATATGGAGGTACATTAAAATTATGAACCCTTTAGAAAGTAATAAAACATATCAAGATTATGTTGACAAAAAAACACCTAATTCAAAAATACTTAAAAATTGTTTTAACGCATTTTGGGTTGGTGGCTTAATTTGTACAATTGGACAAGTTATTCTTAATATATGCAAAGAAAGAGGTTTTGATACACAAACTTCAGGTACAATTGTTTCCATTTTATTAATTGGTATTTCAGCATTTTTAACAGGTCTTAATTTATTTAATAAAATAGGAAAATTTGCAGGGGCAGGTTCTCTTATTCCAATTACTGGTTTTGCAAATTCAATTGTTTCACCTGCTATGGAATATAAATCAGAAGGATATGTCATGGGTGTTGGTGGAAAAATGTTTACAGTAGCAGGACCTGTTCTGGTTTTTGGCATTTCTACTTCTATTCTTGTTGGAATAATTTATTTAATATTTAATACGCAAAATATAACATTGGTGTGAGACATTTGGGACACCCATTTTTTGTCTCAAAACATTTTTTAATTACTTTATTTTTTATTAAAAATGAGACAAAAAGTGGGTGTCCCAAAACGTCTCAAAAAGGAGTTGATTTTTTGAAAAAGATTGGTAAACAAACTATTAAATTTGATAACCCGCCTACTATTCTAGAGTGTAATAGTATTGTTGGTCCTAAAGAAGCTAATGGTCCTCTTGCTAAGTATTTTGATAAGACTCTAGAAGATGAGTTTTGGGGTGAAAAGTCTTGGGAAAAGGCTGAAAGTAAAATTATTAAGGAAAACGTTAATATGCTTATTTCTAAATCTGGTATCAATACTCAAGATATTGATTGTGCTTTTGCTGGTGATTTATTAAACCAATGTATTTCTTCTAGTTTTGGTTTAAGAGATATTAATATTCCTTTTTTCGGTGTTTTTGGTGCTTGTTCTACTTTTGTTGAAAGTTTATCTTTAGGTGCTATTTGTGTTGAAAGTTTTGCAAATTATGTTTTATGTGCTACTTCTAGTCATTTCTGTAGTGCTGAAAAACAATTTAGGTTTCCTTTAGAACTTGGTAACCAAAGACCACCTTCTAGCCAATGGACTGTTACTGGTAGTGGTGCTGCTATTCTTTCTAAAGAAGGAAGTGGTCCTTTTATTACTCACATTACACCTGGTAAAATTGTTGATATGGGTATTAAAGATGCTAATAATATGGGTGCTGCAATGGCTCCAGCATTTTCACAAACTTTAATTACTCATTTTTTGGATACTGGTAGAAGTCCTAATTATTATAATGCTATTATTAGTGGCGATTTAGGTCATATTGGTAAAAGTATTGCAATCGATATTTTAAAAAATAATGGTTATAATATAAAACCTAATTATGATGATTGCGGTGTTCTTATTTTTGATAAAAATTCACAAGATACCCACTCTGGTGGTAGTGGTTGTGCGTGCTGTGCTACAGTTTTTTCTGGTTACTTTTTTAAACAATTAAAAGAAAAAAAATTAAAAAAGATTCTTTTAATTGCCACTGGTGCTTTGATGAATTCTACTTCTTCACAACAAGGAGAGAGTATTCCTGGTATTGCTCACGCAATTAGTATTGAATTATAAAAATTTATTTTTTACATTTTTATTTAATGTTAAGGTGGTGATTTATTTTGGATATAAATTGGGCTAATGTTTTTGAATTATCCTCATTACTTAAATGTTTTATTGTTGGCGGTCTTATTTGTGTGATTGGTCAGATTTTAATTGATAAGACTAAACTTACTCCTGCTCGTATCTTAGTTATTTTTGTTACTACTGGTTGTATTTTAGGTGGACTTCGGTATTTACAAATATTTAGTAGAGTTTGCAGGGGCTGGTGCTACTGTTCCTCTTACTGGTTTTGGTTACAATTTAGCTAAAGGTGCTATTGAAGCTGTTAAAGAATATGGTATTATTGGTGCTTTTACTGGTGGTGTTAAAGCTGCAAGTGGTGGTATTGCTGCTGCTATTTTCTTCGGCTATATTGCTTCTCTTATTTCTAAGCCTAAAATGAAAAAGCAATAAAAAATAATCAAAAAAAATAAAGTGTTTATTAAAAATATGGACACTTTATTTTTTTATTTCTTTACTTCTTATATTTTGTTTTGATTTTTTATGCTTTTTTTGCAATTTCAGCTATTTCTGTAAATGCTTTTGGATCTGATACAGCTATCTCTGCAAGCATTTTTCTGTTTATTGTTACATTTGCTTTTTTAAGACCTGCTATCAATTTGCTATATGTAGTTCCATTTAATCTTGCTGCTGCATTTATTCTTGCTATCCATAATTTTCTGAAATCACTTTTCTTATCTTTTCTTCCTATATATGCATATGTTAATGATTTCATTACTGCTTGATTAGCATTTCTGAATCTATAACTTTTTGCTCCATAATATCCTTTTGCTTGTTTCAATACTTTTTTATGTCTTGCTCTTGTTGTTCTTGCTGTTTTTACTCTTGCCATTATAATTCACCTTCCTTTTTCTATTTGTTCTTAACTATTAATTTCCATATGGTAATAATTTTTTGATTGTTTTTTCGCAAGTTTTATCTGCATATGAATTTTGAATCTTTCCTGATTTTTTTTGTCTTTTTGTTTTATTTGCTAATAAATGTCTTCTGTTTGATTTTGTTCTTTTTACTTTTCCTGTAGCTGTTAAAGAATATCTTTTTTTAGCAGCTTTATTTGTTTTTAATTTTGGCATAACTAAAACTCCTTTCGCTTATTTATTTTTATAACAGAATTATTTTTCTGTTTTTTTAGCTAAAATAGCAAACATATTTCTACCCTCTAACTTGGGTTTCTTTTCAACAGTTGCAATGTCTTCTAAGTTTTCTATAAACTTATTTAAAACAACTTCACCTGCATTAGAGTTATTAATTTCTCTTCCCCTAAATCTTACAGTTATTTTTACTTTATTGCCATCTGTTAAAAATTTTCTTAAATTTTTTAATTTAAAGCCAAAGTCGTGTTCTTCAATATTTGGAGTTACTCTAATTTCTTTTATTTCTAAAACTTTTTGTTTTTTCTTTGCTTCTTTTTCTTTTTTAGCTTGTTCAAACTTATATTTACCATAGTTCATTATTTTACAAACTACTGGTTTTGCATTTGGTGCAACTAATACTAAGTCTAAGTTTTTTTGCTCTGCTTTTTCTAAAGCTTCTTCTAAAGAAACAACTCCTAGTTTTTCTCCATTTTCTCCAATTAATTGAACTTCCTTTGCTCTAATTTGTCTGTTTACTGGTAATTCTTGTTTTATAAAAAACACCTCCAATAATAAAAAAATTTGACTTT
>CALYBF010000073.1 GCA_944393755.1 uncultured Clostridia bacterium
CTTTGCTCTAATTTGTCTGTTTACTGGTAATTCTTGTTTTATAAAAAACACCTCCAATAATAAAAAAATTTGACTTTCGTTACAAGTCAAATTAAAACATAAATTTAGTACAACTAAATATTATTTTATTCTAACCTTTTTCCATCAAGATAAGGTGAGAAGTTTTACTTCTTCTTGTAACAAATAATATTATACAATAATCAAACTTGTTTGTCAATGCTTTTTTTGAAAGTTTCACCGGGGTTTTTCAGAAAATTTATATATTTATGTATCTTCTAATATTATTTTTAACTTTTCTAAAGCAATTTTTCTACTACTAACATTATTTTTTTCATACTCTTCTAGCTCTGCTAAAGTTTTTCCATTATCTAACTCAAAAATAGGATCAAAACCAAAACCATTATTTCCTCTTTTTTCGTATGTAATTTTACCTTTTATAACACCTTCAACTACATATTCATTTTTCTCATCTACATATGCTATATCACAAACAACCTCTGCCTTCCTCTCACTTTCTTTTTTATCTTTCAATTTTTCTAATATGTAATTATTTCTATCATTGTCTGAAGCATTATTACCTAAAAACCTAGCAGTATTAATACCAGGAAAGCCTTCTAAAGCATTTATACATAAACCACTATCATCTGCAATAGCCGGTATTTTTGTAATTTTAAATACTTCTCTTGCTTTTTTCAGTGCATTTTCTTTAAAAGTCTTTCCATCTTCAACAATATCGACGCTTAAGTTTAAATCTTTTAAACTTATTACTTCATAATTATCTAGTATTGCTCTTATTTCTTTTAATTTTCCTAAATTATTTGTTGCAACAATAATTTTTTTCATTATCTTTCATCTCCATCGTCTCTTTCTTCTTTTTTGGCAGTACTTTTTTTATCTATACTATAATTTTCAAGCAATGTTTCTACATTTTTTAATATTACTTCGAATTCTCTTTCTGTGTCGAATTTATCTGCAGTAATAGCTAATAAAGCTTTATATAGAGCTTGTTCTTCGTTTTGTTCTCCTATTAGTCCAAAATGTCTTCTTTCTTTTATTTTTTCTATTTTCTTCAAAATATTACTATATTCTATTGCTCTTTCATTATTTGTATGTCCAGCTCTAATTGATAAAATTTTTAATCTTACTTCAAATCTTCTAAACATTTCTTCTTTTTTATTATCCATCTTCAACTTCCTTCTTTACATTTTATTTTATTTGTTTTAATTCACCAGATTCATAGAATTTAAGAAGTTCTTCCAAATCTGCAATTTCACCTTTCAATACTTTACCAATATCAGTATCTCCCACTCTTTTTCTTTCTACACCTGTTTTCTTTACTATAATTTCTGATATAATATCCTTCTCTTCTTCAATTGCTTTTTCTACAGACTCAAACGGTTTATTTTGGCTAAGTAACAAACCATAAGAATTATAAGTAAGTATATATCCCGCATTACCCGTTTTTTTCTGATAGCTTTTTGCAAAACCACCGGTCTATTACTAATAGTTTACCATTTCCTCTAATAGGGCTTTCTCCATCTTTTGCTTTTACTGGCATATGTCCATTTACAATATGTGATTCTTTTAAATCTAAATTAAATTCTTTCAAAATCTTATCACAAATATCTTCATTATATGTTAAAGTGTAATATGGGTTCTTCTCTTCTCTACTCATTTCTTTATCTTTTACAAAATAACTCTCAAATGTTGCCATTTTATCTTTACCAAAAAAAGGTGAATCTGGAGATATCCATAAATACCACATTATATCTCTTAAATTACTATCAATAGTTTCTTTATTTATCCAGATTTTATTTACAATATCATTTATTTCATCTAAATATTCTTTACCTTTTAACCTTTTTCCTAAGAACTCTACTTCCTTAAATTCCCCGTTTGATTTCATAGGAATACATGCATGGAATAAAAGGTTAGAATTAAATATTGTATACAATTCTCCTTTTTTATATAAAAAGTCTATATGTTCATTTAATTTTGGACTATTTTTAAAAGAATCACAAAGTCTTTCTAATACTTCTTGTTCTTCATCTGTTAGTCTATATATATCATCTTTAATTAGTGTAGGAAAATTTGTATCGTTTATTTCGTATTTTTTCCCTTCTATTTCAACATATCCTCTTTTTAAATTCATTTTATCTAAAAGAAGCCTATTATCTAAATCATATTCTGGATGTTTTTTAATCATTTGACCTTCTATTTTAAATTGTATAATTGTTATAGCTTTATGAATTTTTGATATGTTCATTTTATCGCTTTCATCATATTTTGTTTCGTCAAATACTTTGGGATAGAAATTTTTACAACTATCATTTTTATATGTTTCCATAGCAAATGTAGATAATGGACGTATATTTATTCCATAACTATCTTCTAATATTCCAATATTATTGTATCTTGCACAAATTCTAACAACTGTTGCAATAGAAGCTTCATTTCCTACTGCTGCTCCCATCCATAATATATCGTGATTTCCCCATTGTATGTCAACACTATGGAATTTTTCTAATTTTTCAATTACTAAATCTGGTCTTAAACCTCTATCAAAAATATCTCCTATTATGTGTAGATGGTCAATTGCCATCCTTTTTATCAAATTAGAAATTGCTATTATAAAACTTTCTGCTTGATTTAGTCTAATTATTGTATTTATAATTGCTTTATAATATCTTTCTTTATCTTTTTCATTTCCTGCTTGTGAATTTAGAAGTTCATCAATTACATATTCAAAACCATTTGTAATAGCTTTTCTCACTTTTGACCTTGTATATTTTGAGCTGACTTCTTTTGCAATTTCAATTAAACGATATAATGTTATATTATACCACTCTTCTATATCTTCCTCTTCTTCTTTTATTAATTTTAGCTTTTCTTCTGGATAATAAATAAGTGTTGCTAAAGTTGTTCTTTCTTTTTTACTTATTGTATTACCAAAAATTTCATTTATCTTACTTTTAATAATTCCGCCACCATTATTAAGAATATGCTCAAATGGAGCATATTCCCCGTGTATATCACTTAAAAACATTTCTGTTCCTTTTGGCAAGTTTAAAATTGCTTGTAAATTTATTATTTCTTCTGCTACTTCATATATATTTTTATATTCTTTACTTAATAATTTAAGGTATTTTCTTTTATCATAATTCTTTATTTCATCTTCCATATATTAACATCCTTTTTAACTTTCTTCTACTTCTTGTTTTTCTTCTTTTTTAGGTAAAAAACTTGGTTTATATTTTCCTAAAATTATCCCTAAACTATCTGAAAATTCTTTAAGCATAACTATCTTTATAGATGGGTCTTTTCCTTTTAAATAATCATCAATTACTTGTTTTAATTGTTTGATATTTTTCATTTCTGGTTCTAATTTTTTAGGATTCTTCTCTACTCTATCTAATAATTTTTCCTTAATTAACACTATATCTTCATTACTTGCACAAGATATCCTTTGGAATAATTGAAATGGGTCATAATATTTAAAAATTGGAACGTCCATACACTCTTTATCAAATTTTTCATAAAATTGTTCCATTTTCATAGGAATACATTTCATTATTTCATCTGCTTTTTCTTTAAACATTTTATCATATAATTGGTCATTTAACATATTAAAATGTTTTAATATATCTTCCATATCTTCTGCAACTTCTTCAATTGCAATCTTTCCTAATTCCTCATCTACATTTTCACAATATTTAGAATTAAGAGATGCAACATTCATTCCATTAAAAAATATATTTTTTAATGCTTTTAAATCATAATCAATTAAACCTTTTCTAGAAAAATAACTAAAATATGCAAATATTTTTACAGTATCAATTAATGATAATTTTCCTGAACTTACATCTACAACAATTTCATTTACTACTCCATCAAATTGGTCATCTGAAATTTTCCAATATTCTTCTGTAAGTAACCTCTTATATGCTGGTAAATTATCTATATCTACAGTATTACGTATTGTTTCCATATTATCTTTAAATAATTTCATATCAAATATACGTGTACGTACATAATATTCTATAAATTTAAAGAAACGATATTCTGATTTAAAATTATAATAATAATTATTATCAAATTCTTTAATATAAAATTGTCTATTATCCATTAAGATTCTTGAAGATACAAGTATAGATTTATATTCTTCATTATCTTTAATATTTACAAATTTATCTTTAGTTACTTTTCCAGCTTTTATTTCAAAAGATATTGCAATCGTAAAAATCAACATTGTTTGCATAACTCTATGGTTTGTATTTGGATATGACTTATTTACCATTTCATATATCTTACTAAAGTCATTTAATGCATGTTTTAGTATTCTTAAATTTCTAGTTCCTGATTTGTTAAATGTAGATATTATTAAACCTGTATTTTCTCTTAAGAAACATATCAAATCTGGATTAGATTCATATCTCATTAAAATACCATTTATTATATAGTCAAATTTTGGAGCATACTCAAAAGTTTCTCCTATTAACTTTTCTTTTATTCTTTCATAATCATTTGCTTTGTCAAATACGTGCTCTATCTTCTCTTGTATTTTTTCAACTAAAGGCTTATCTATATTATTTAACTCATCTTGTTTATCTAGCAAATATGTCGCAATAAAAGTTTTCATTTCTAAATTAGAACTTTTTAACTTTGTAGATAATTCTTTTTCATTACAAATTATTATTGTTTTTATGTGATCATGCTCTACAAAATTGTTTATATAACCTAAAATATCTATAACATCAACATTTGCTCTTTCTAAATCATCAAAACAAAGAACTTTATCATCAGTTGAGAAAAATTCACCATAATCTACTTTGTCCCCATTTTCTGTAACACCAAAAAAGTTTGCCATATCAATACCAGTCTTTGCATACTCAGGTATTGTAGTTTGTCCATTTGCATCCATAAACTTTCTTAAATTTTTATCCATAAGCTGTGTTGTTTCAATAAATATTTTTTTGCTTATTTCTTCTAAATTAGAAATTCCATATAAAGACATATAAATAGTTGTGTATCTTTTACCATTTAATTGCATTGACTCTATTTTTTTTCTAATTTTATTATTCCAAAAATGAGTCTTTCCGTGAACCCCACTCACCATTTATCATTACCGCATAATCGGTATAGTCAGACCTTATATAATCTAAAATACTTTCAACTAAATCTTCCACAAAAAGTCCTCCTTTGTAATTTATTTATTCATTTTTATGCTTTATTTTTTATGTTTTATTTTAATTCATCTTTAGCAATTGTAAAAATTCCAATTGTTTTTGGTTTAGCTTTTCTTAATACTTTGCTACACTCGTTTACAGTACTTCCTGTTGTAAATATATCATCCACTAACAAGATTTTTTTATTATATAAACTTTCTTCATTAAAAAGCTTATATACACCTTGTATGTTTTTTGCTCTTTCTTCTTTATTTAATTTGCTTTGTTCTATAATGTCTCTTACTTTAAAAAGACAATCTTCTTGTAGTTTTAAAGTAAAACTTGTATTTCTTGATATTTCCTTTGCTAATAATAAGCTTTGGTTATAGCCTCTTGATTTTAATCTTTTATTACTAATTGGAACTGGGATAATTGTATCATACTTTTCTAATTTTTCAAAGAAATTTTTATTTTTTAACAAAAAATTCACAAATGTTTTATACAAATAAGCCTCTTCATTAAATTTATAATCTAAAATCATTTTCCTTATTATTCCCTGATATGAAAAAATATATAAATGTTCATCAAAATATTTTGCTATATATTCTTGTGCTGGAATTTCATTTTTCTTTGTATTTTTCTTTCTATTTTTCTTTCTATTTTCTTTTTTATTGTTTAAATTATTATTTATTTGCTTTTCTATTTTGTTTTGGTTATTTATTATATTTAAATTTTCATTTTTATTTTGGAGTGTTTCTAAAATATAATTTTTTTCTTTAAATTTTGTTTTTGCTTCATTTATTTTTATATAATTGTCTACACCAAAAACAGCTTCTTTTTCTAAGAGTTTTCTACACTTAGGGCATAGAAAATCTTGATTAAGTTTTCCACAAAAACCACACACAGGTGGATAAATTAAATTGAGAATTTTGGGGACACCCATTTTTTGTCTCATTTTATATAATACTTTCATTTTCTTCTTTCACCTTTTTAACAAACCTATATAATGTTGCTCTACTTACTTCAAAAATAGTTGCAAGCTCTTTTTTTGAATATTCATATCTATTTTTTTCTAAATACATAATAAATTTTTTTAATAATTTTTTATCTTTTTTTGTTCTTTCTATATTTAATTTTTCCTGCTCCATAAATTCATAAAGCTTTTCTTCTAATCTGACTTTGTTATCATAAATATTTTGATATGGTATTTCTTTAAACGTTTCGATGTAATCTTGTGATTTTAAAAATAAAAAGTCCAAAATTCTTTGATTTAAAAAACCTGAATTGTTTATATAATCATTGTATGATGAATATTTATATTCACTTTCTCTTTTTACAATATTAGCTTTTACGGGGTTCATATGTATATATTTTATGCAAGTACATAATTGTTTTCTTGTTTTAATTAAAATAGATTTAAATCTGTTTCTAAAAACATATCCTACTCTATTGTGTTTTTTATTATAATATCTTCCATAAGCCGAATTTATTATCCCTAAAAAAGAACTTATATTTTTTATACTATTAGAATAAAGAATTAAATGTGTATGATTGTCCATAATGCAATAACAAATAATATCTATGTTATATTTTTTATAATATTTTTTTAATAAACTTAAATATTTGTTTTTATCTTCTTTCTCTTCAAATATATATTCTTTATTTATCCCTTGTACGATATGATGACATATTTTTCTTTCTAACAAAATTCTTGCGTTTCTTGGCACAATAATTCCTCCATTTCATTTTTAAAGTTTTATTTTTTTCTTGGATTTATTAGAAAAAATATTGATTTAAAATATTTTCGAATTTTAATTTTAATTAATTATACTAAGTATATACTTTTTATGTCAAGAATATTTTACATTTTTCACAAAATTTTCATATTT
>CALYBF010000074.1 GCA_944393755.1 uncultured Clostridia bacterium
TGTACTCTTTCCTACATTTGGAAGACCTACAATTCCTAATTTCATTTTTATCTCTCCTATTTTCTTTTTAGTATTATAGTTTTCTTTATTTCATAATTTTTATTATTTTCATTATTTTTTATTTTTAATTTCTTCTAAAAGTTTATTTTTAAATTCATCTAAACTCATACTTCCTATATCTCCGTCTTTTCTAGAACGTATAGAAACTTTATTTTCATCTACTTCTTTTTGTCCAATAACTAACATATAAGGAACTTTATGAAGCTGTGCTTCACGTATTTTATAACCTATTTTTTCATTTCTATCATCTATATGAACTCTTAATTCTTCTTTTAAAAGTTCTTCTTTTAATTTATTACAATAATCTACTTGATTATCTGTAATTGGTAAAATTCTAACTTGCTCTGGTGAAAGCCATAAAGGTAAATTTCCTTTTGTTTCTTCTAATAAGAAAGAAATAAATCTATCAGAAGAACCTAAGATTGCTCTATGGATAACAACAGGTCTATGTTCTTTTCCGTCTTCTGCTATATATTCAAGTTCGAATCTTTCTGGTAAAGCAAAATCTAATTGACAAGTTGGAATAGTTACATCGTGGTTTAGAGCTGTTTTTATTTGAATATCAATTTTAGGTCCATAGAAAGCTGCTTCACCCTCTGCTTCATAAAAATCAATATTTAATTCTTTTAAGATTTCTCTTAATTGACTTTCAGCAGTCTCCCACATTTCATCATTATCAATATATTTTTCTTTGTTTTCTTTATCTCTTAAAGATAATCTGTATTTAAAACTAGATGCAGGGAAA
Source organism: uncultured Clostridia bacterium (assembly GCA_944393755.1). Classification (GTDB taxonomy): domain Bacteria; phylum Bacillota; class Clostridia; order TANB77; family CAG-508; genus CAG-269. Next base: position 806 of record CALYBF010000074.1, read on the forward strand.
CCAAAATCTTTTTGATATACTTCTGTAATTAAATTCAAAATCTTACCAACTTCTTCTTTAATCTGGTCAGGTCTAACAAAAAGGTGTGCATCATTTTGGCACATTTCACGAACTCTTTCTAAACCACAAACACTTCCACTTGCTTCATATCTAAAATCGTGTGCAAGCTCGCCAATTCTAATTGGTAAATCACGATAAGAACGCATTTTACTCTTATAAATTAACATATGATGAGGACAATTCATAGGTCTTAACACCATTTCCTCATTATCCATTTTCATAGCAGGAAACATATCATCTTTATAATGATCCCAGTGTCCGCTAACTTTATATAATTCAACATTTGCAAGACAAGGAGTATATACGTGTTCATAACCTAAAGCTATTTCTTTATCTTGAATATATCTTTCTAAAATCATTCTAATAGTTGCACCATTAGGTAAATACATAGGAAGACCTGCACCTACTAATTTGTGAGTCATAAAAATATCTAAATCTTTACCTATTTTCCTGTGGTCTCTTTGTTTAGCTTCTTCTAACAATTGTAAATATTCTTCAAGTTCAGAAGCTTTTGGGAAAGAAATTGCGTAAATTCTTTGAAGCATTTTGTTTTTCTCATTACCTCTCCAATAAGCACCAGAAGAAGATAAAATTTTAACACATTTAATTTTTCCAGTACTTTCTAAATGAGGTCCTGCACATAAATCAACAAAATCACCTTGTTTATAAAAACTAATTTCTTCACCATCTTCTAAATCATTTATTAGTTCTTGTTTATAAGGTTCATCTTTCATTAACTCTAATGCTTCTTTTTTAGGTAAAGAAAATCTCTCAATTTTTAAATTTTCCTTAATGATTTTTTTCATTTCTTCTTCAATATTTGCTTTATCCTCATCTGTAAAAGGTTTTTCTACATCAAAATCGTAGTAAAAACCATTTTCAATTGCAGGTCCAATTGCAAGTTTTGCTTCAGGAAATAATCTTTTAACAGCTTGAGCCATAATATGAGAACTTGTATGCCAATATGCTTTTTTTCCTTCTAAATCATCTTCTCTAAAAGTATGAATTACTAAAGAACAGTTTTTTTCTAATTCATATCTTAAATCTTTAACTTCTCCATCAACTTCCCCACAAGTTGCAATTCTTGCTAAACCTTCACTAATTTTTTTAGCAACATCTAAAACTGTACTTTTTTCCTCTACTTCTAAAATAGATTCATCTTTTAAACTAACTTTAATCATACAAAAACCTCCTTTGTCCATTTGGGACGTTTCATTTTGGACATTTTGTCCAATTTGGGACACATCTTTGCATCAAAAAACTCCTATGGACTTTAATTTCCATAGGAGTGCTATTTTTAACACGGTTCCATCCTATTTTTAACTTAATTTAAAAGATTATAACGTATCTTCAAAACGTCTAGCTTATTCACTAGAAACGAAGAGTTAGTTTTCAAATAGCTTTCCTTAAATTAGCTTCCAGCCAATGACTAATTCTCTCTAAAAGTAATTTCTATTTTACTTTTCTCTTACTTGTTTTTATCTTATGTAAATAGTTTAATATTTTTTTTAGAAAAAGTCAATAGTATTTGTTTACTTTTTTAAAATTTTATTATATAATTTTTAAAGGTCTGTCCCGAATTGGACAAAATGTCCAAAATGAAACGTCCCTATGCTTCTATAGCTCAGTTGGTAGAGCGCAGCCATGGTAAGGCTGAGGTCGTGGGTTCAATTCCCACTGGAAGCCCCATTTTTTTATACTTTTTCTAAAAAATTATTATATTTTCTAAAATTATTCATCATATTTTCTATATTTTTTATTCTTTCTAAATTTTGTTTTTAGTTCTCTACTTTTTTATTTTCTTCTATTCCAGTTGCTATTACTGTTACTTTTACTTCATCTTTTAAATTTTCGTCTATTACAGTTCCAAATATAATATTTGCTTCTTCATCTACTTTATCATTAATCACTTTTATTGCACTATCTATTTCTGATAAACTTAAATTTTCTCCACCTGTAACATTAAATATTACACCTTTTGCTCCATCTATCGTATTTTCTGTTAATGGGTTTTCTATTGCTTGTTTTATCGCTTCTTCAACTCTTGCTTCTCCTTCTGAAGCTCCTATTCCCATATACCCTTTTCCTTTATAACTAAATATTGTTTTTATATCTGCAAAATCAAGATTTATTTGTCCTACTGTTGTGATTAAGTCTGTTATGCTTTGTATTCCTTGTTTTACGACATCATTTGCTAAAGAAAACGCTTCTTTTAATGGAGTGTTTTTGTTTGATACTTTTAATAAGTTATCATTTAAAATAACAATTAGAGCATTTACATTTTCTTGTAATTTTTGTATTCCGTATTCTGCTCTCATTTTTCTTAATTTTCCTTCAAACATAAATGGTTTTGTTACTATTCCAACTGTTAGTATTCCCATTTCTTTTGCAATTTCAGCCACTACTGGTGCTGCACCTGTTCCTGTTCCACCACCCATGCCTGCTGTTATAAATAACATATCAGTATCTCTCAAGATCTTTTCTATTTCGTCTTTACTCTCTCTTGCAGCTTGTTCTCCTACTACCTCGTTTGCTCCTGCACCTAGTCCTTTTGTTGTTTCTTTTCCGATTTGTAATACGTTTCTATAATTGATTTTACCTAATATTCCCATTTCTGTGTTTATTAAATAATTTTCAATATTTTTTACTTGTTTATTTATTATATGTAATACTGCGTTGTTTCCTCCGCCACCTACTCCTATTACTTTTATTTTTACATTATCACTTACATTTTCATTATTAAACATTTGTATTTCTCCTTGCTCTTTCTATATTTTAATTTTACTTTAAGAGTATAACACTATATTTTTTGTTTGTCTAGAAAAATTTTCAACGTTTTTTCTTATTTTCTTAATTTTAAAACCAACCTATAAAGGTTGGTTTGTTATATTTTTTATTGCTTTTTTTCTTATTCTTTGAATTGCATTATCGACTGATTTTACAGGTGAATCTAGTCTTTCTGCAATTTTTACATAACTTTCACCTTTTAAAAATCTTTCTAATACTTGCTTTTCAAATTTACTCAAATTTTTATTTATAGCATTTTCTACTTCTTTATAATATTCTTGTTTCATTATTGTATCTAATGGATCTTCTATTGTTTCACTATTAAAAGTTTCAAACAATTCGACACTATCATCTTCGTTATTATCATAAGCAGATTTGTTTAATGATAAATATGAATTAAGTGGAATATGTTTTTGTCTGTTTGAACTCTTTATAGCTGTGATTAACTGTCTTTCTATGCATATATTTGCAAAAGATTTAAAAGAATTTTGTTTTTCTTTATTAAAGTTTTTTATCGCTTTATATAGTCCTATCATACCTTCTTGGAAAGTATCTTCTTTTTCTGCTCCTATTATAAAGTATTTATTTACTTTCATATTCACTAATTCTTTATACTTTTCTAAAATATATGTTAATGCTTCTTCATCACCATTATTTACTTTATCTATAATTTGTTCATCTGTTAAATTATGATATATATCTGTTGTGAAAAATACGTCTTTTTTTTGCATATGTCAAAATTACCTCCAAAGTGCTTTTAAATATTATATACATCTAGAATTCTAATGTCAAGCAATTTTATCTTTTTTAGAAAACTTATTTATTTAATTCTTCCTTAAACATTTGCCAAACATCTTCTGTTTCCATATCTTTTTCCCATGCTGCTACTCCTGCTAGATTATTTTCAGTTATTAAAGATATTTTTGCTTTTAATGAATCTATATCTTCTATCCATATTTGTCTTTTGTTTTGACCATTTGCGTATTCTACATAATTTTGCTTTAATTCATCATCCCAAGTTTTTTCTGTACCTTCAGGAATAGTTCTTTCAATATCTTTCATTGCAATTGTAGAGTTACCTACTATTTCACCTAAAGAATTTGTTGTCCATACTCTTGTATAGAAAGGTACAGCAAGTATTAATTTTTCTGGTTCTATTTCTTCTGTTTGTAAAAATTTAACTAAATTTAACTTAACCCAATTATATCCTGCTGTTGTTCCTGGTTTTGTACTAGATGTTCCATTTTGGTCATATGCCATAAATATTATATAATCTGCTACATCTCCTATTGTGTGTCTATCAAAACACATTGACCAAGTCTCTCCACCATCTGGTGCTGTTACATCAACTGATAAAACTTTTCCTTTTTCTTTTAATCTTGGTGTTAATTCTATTATAAATCTTGAATACATATCTTTATCTTCAGCATACATATTTTCAAAATCTAAGTTTATACCATCTAAATCATATTCTTCGCATTTTTCTACTATATCTTCTATTAATTCTTTTCTATTTTCATAACTATTCATTATATTTGAAGTAATATCTAAACTTTCTCTTGCAGCATATGAGTTTGCAACCATTGGCCATACTTTATATCCATTATTATGTGCCCAATTTATATAATTTTGTCCTTCTGCTCCGATATTTTCTTCTAAATCTCCTTCTTCGTCAATATAGAAAAATGCAGGTGAAACAACATTTATTCCATCTATTGTGCTTCCGCTTCTATTTGGTGCTGTAACATATTCTGAATAATAGTCCCAAACAAGGTTTACTTTACCTTCTATTTGTTTTTCTTCTTGCTTTTCTTCTCTTACAACTGTCTCATTTTCCAAAACACTTGTCCTAACAATTCCTAATTTTCCATTTCCAGTTCTTATTCTAGAATAGCCATCTTTAGAAGAAACAACAATAACAGCATCTCCTTTATTTAATCTATCTATCGTTCTTGCAATAAAATTACTAGATGATTTTACAGAAACATTTTTATTAACTTTAGCTCTTTTTTGTTCTCTATCTAAAGAGTCCATAGTAATTACTTTTGTTTCTGGTATATTTTGAATTTCTACATCATATACTTCCTGCATTTCTGAAATTGGTAAATATACTTCATCATCTTTATTAATTGCAGAAGCTGATATTTGTTTATTATTTCCATTTATGTTTATAATATTATCATCAAAACCTATCTCTGCAATTTTCTCATCATAAGTTGTAATTATTTTATTTGTATCTTCATCATAATAAATATGTTTATCAAAGAAATTTGCTATATCTGACTCAGATAAATAAATAATATCATTTTCTATTAATATATCATTTTTTAAATTAGCTGTAACATTTGTGTTATTTATTATTAAATTAGTTGTTTCATTATTATCTAATATGATAAAATTATTTAAAATCATTGCAATTGTAAAAATAACAAATAGCGCAATTACTGTTATTATTGTTATTTTAACAGCTTTTGATTTGCTTTCTTTTTCCTTTTTTAATCTTCTCCTTGGTTCTTTTTCCATTACTCTTCTTCCTTTTCCCATTTTTTTCTCCTTTTGTGTTTTATTTTTTACTTTAAACAGTATACCAGAAATATTTTTTTATATAAATAGTTTTTAGAAAAAATTAAGATTTAATTTACATTATTCCAAATTCTCTATTTATATTATATAAAAGCTTATCTAATCTATTATTATAGCGATTTATTTTACTTATTATATTTTTTCTATTAACTTCATTTACAATATCTTCTCTTATTTCATCACAAGCCGCTTCTTTTTGTTCTAAATTATATTCTTGATTATATAAGAATTTTCTAATTAGGCTTTTTCTTGATTTATTCTCATAAATATACCCTATTTGTTCATTTAAAGAATTTATTTCACACATTAATAAATCTGCTTGTTGGTAAAAATTTCTTCTATATTTGTTTTTCTTTAAATATTTTAAATCTCTTTTAAATTTATTTATTTTTCTTCTCATTTCTTCTAGTTCTTTTTTATACTCTATAGTTTTTCTAGTATCAGTTTCTTTTGAACCATTTATTAATTCAATTATCACTCCTGTAGTACAAGCAATTAAAAATGCTAGTGATATATTTGTTACTATTTCTACATCTCTGAAATATGATAATATTGTAAGTGCTACCAATAATAAGATTATAAGCATAACAATTGCTATAGTTCTTATATAATTTCCTTTATAATTTTTCATTTCAACATCCTTCTTTCCTATTTTTGCTTATAATATCATAAAAAAAATAAATATTCCACTATTTTTTTATTTTTTGATTAGATTTTTTTAGAATTCGTTAAACATTTTTAATAAAACTTAAAATGTTGTTATTTAGTAGTTTTCCTAGAATATCATT
>CALYBF010000075.1 GCA_944393755.1 uncultured Clostridia bacterium
ATTGGCAATAAAAATTTGACTAAACACTTACGTATTGTTATAATAGAGCTGTTGATAAAACAGTTCTATTTTTGTGAGGAAAGGAAGTATTTTAATGGAAAAAATAATAAAAATAATATCAGAAGAATTAGGAATAAAGAAAGAACAAGTAGAAAATACAATTAAACTAATAGATGAAGGAAACACAATACCATTTATTGCACGTTACAGAAAAGAAGTAACAGGAGGACTAAGTGATGAAATACTTAGGGAATTAAGCGAAAGACTAAGTTACTTAAGAAATTTAGAACAAAGAAAAGAAGAGGTTATAAAATCAATAGATGAGCAAGGAAAATTAACAGATGAAATATTACAAGCAGTTGCAATCGCTAAAACTTTAGCAGAAGTGGAAGATATTTATAGACCATATAAACAAAAAAAGAAAACAAGAGCAACTGTTGCTAAAGCTAAAGGTTTAGAGCCACTAACAAATATTATATTAGAGCAAAAAGAAACAAAAGATATAAAAGAAATTGCAAAAGAATATATAAATATTGACAAATTATCAGAAGAAGATAAGAAAAATAAGGATAAAGTAGTAGCAACAGTAGATGATGCAATTTCTGGTGCTTTAGATATAATTGCAGAAATAATATCTGATGAACCAAAATATAGAAAACAAATAAAGAAATTTTGTTATAGAGAAGGTTTAATAGTAACAAAATCAGCTAAAGAAAATGAAAAATCTAATTATGAAATGTATTATGATTATAAAGAAGCTATAAAATATATACCAAGTCATAGAATCTTAGCTATTAACAGAGGAGAGAAAGAAGGTTTTTTAAAAGTAAGTTTAGAAAAACCAGAAGATAAGATTTTAAATTATATAGAAAGAGATATTATAAAAGGTGATACACAATTTACAGCAATGCTTAAAGAAACTATTTTTGATAGTTTTAAAAGATTAATAGAACCTTCAATTGATAGAGAAATACGTTCTGACTTAACAGAAAAAGCAGAAGAAAAAGCTATTAAAGTTTTTGGTAAAAATTCTAAACAATTACTTTTAGGAGCACCAATTAAAGGAAAAACTGTTATGGGCTTTGACCCAGCATATAGAACTGGTTGTAAAATTGCTGTAATTGATGAAACAGGAAAAGTTTTAGATTATACAACAGTATATCCAACAGAACCTCAAAATGATGTAGAAGGTGCTAAGAAAGAATTATTAAAATTAATTGAAAAAGACAAAGTAGATATGATAGCAATAGGAAATGGTACAGCTTCTCGCGAGTCTGAAATGTTTGTAGCAGATATGATAAAAGAAGCTTCAAGAGATGTTCATTATGTAATTGTAAGTGAAGCGGGAGCATCTGTATATTCTGCATCTAAACTTGCAACGGAAGAATATCCAGATATAAATGTATCAATAAGAGGGGCTATATCAATTGCAAGGAGATTACAAGACCCTTTAGCTGAACTTGTTAAAATAGATCCAAAGGCAATAGGAGTTGGACAATATCAACACGACGTAAATCAAAAGAAATTATCAGAAAGCCTAACAGCAGTAGTGGAAGATAGTGTTAACAAAGTAGGAGTAGATGTAAACACAGCAACACCTTCACTTTTATCTTATGTATCAGGAATAAATAATACAATTGCAAAAAATATTGTTAAATATAGAGATGAAAATGGTAAACTAAAAAATAGAAAACAATTATTAAAAGTACCAAAACTAGGAAAAGTAGCTTTTGAACAATGTGCAGGGTTTATTAGAATATATGACGGGGACAACCCTTTAGAATTAACAGCAGTACACCCAGAAAGTTATGAGGCAACTGAAAAATTACTTGCTGAAATTGGTTTTGATAAAAATGATTTAAAAGATAAAGAAAAATTAGAAGATTTACGAAACAAATTAAAATCTATAAATGTAGAAAAAACAGCAAAAGAATTGGGCATTGGAGAAATGACATTAGGAGATATAATAGAAGAATTATCAAGACCGGGAAGAGATCCTCGTGAAGATATGCCAAAGCCTATTTTAAGGAGTGATGTTTTAAAACTAGATGATTTAAAAGAAGGTATGGTACTTACTGGAACAGTAAGAAATGTAATTGATTTTGGTGCATTTGTAGATATTGGTGTAAAACATGATGGTTTAGTACATATTTCAGAAATGAGTGATAAATATATTAAAAACCCATCTGAAATTGTATCAGTTGGTGATATTGTAAAGGTTAAGGTAATTAGCATAGATAAGGAAAGACAAAAAGTTGCTTTGTCTATGAAAGTATAAATTTTTAAAATAAAATCAGTAAGAGATATAAAATATACTTACTGGTTTTAATTTTGTCAAAAATTAAAGAAATAAAAAATTAAAATTATAATTGGTATGAAAATAGACAAGCATTAGCTTGCCTATTTAGTAACTTTTTTACTATCTTGTGAATTCGTATCTTCTATTTGTTGTTCTTGATTTTCGCTATCTATAGCTTTTTTTTGGTTTTGTTTAGCTTTTAAATTATCTTTAGCAACAGTCATTAAAAGTTTAATTCTGTTAGTTTGGTTAGCTTCACTAGCACCTGGGTCATAGTCTATAGGTGAAATATTAGCTTCTGGAAATTTACTTCTAATAGTTTTAATAACACCTTTACCAACTACGTGGTTTGGAAGGCAAGCAAAAGGTTGAACACAAACAATATTTGGAATATCATTTTCTATATATTCAATCATTTCAGCAGTTAAGAACCAACCTTCACCTGTTTGGTTACCAATAGATAATATATCTTTAACTTTATCTTCTAAATGCCAAATATCACAAGGTTGTAAATAACCTTTTTTAGAATTAGCCAAAGCTATTTTAACATCTTTTTCTAAAACATTTATAAGTTTAATAGCAATTTTACTAATTTTAGAAGAAGTTTTATTTGTATTTAATAATTTATTAAAAGTAATTTTATGTGTTGCCATAAATTTAACAAATCCCATAAAATCAGGTAAAACAACTTCGGCTCCTTCTTTTTCTAATATATTTGCAACAAAATTATTTCCAAAAGGATGATATTTAATTAAAACCTCACCAACAATACCAACTTTAGGTTTTTCTATTGATGTATCTAATTCTATTTTCTCAAAATCATTTACAATATCGTAAATACTTTGTTTAAACTCCTTATTACTTGATTTTGTAAGCAATTTCTTGCATTTTTCCATCCAAGTGTCAAATAATTTCTGAGATTCACCTTTATGTACTTCATAAGCTCTGTTTTTAGTTAGCATTTTTTGTAATAAATCACCATAAACAACAGTCTTAAATAATCTTTCAATAAAAGGAACTGTAAGTTTAAAGCCAGGCATTTTTTCCATACCAACAAAGTTTAGAGAAATTACTGGTACATTTGAAAAACCTGCATCTTTTAAAGCTTTTCTAATAAAACCAATATAATTAGTAGCTCTACAACCACCACCTGTTTGAGAGATAATTAAAGCAGTTTTATTAACATCGTATTTACCAGATTGAAGAGCCTCAATCATTTGACCTGTAACTAAAATAGATGGATAACAAGCATCATTATTTACGTATTTTAAACCAGTATCAACAGTTTTTTGTGTACAATCTCTTAAAAGTTCTACATTATAGCCAGAAGCTCTTGCTGCAGTTTCTAATAATTCAAAATGAATAGGTGCCATTTGTGGGAATAAAATAGTATATTCCTTTTTCATTTCTTTAGTAAATATCTTTTTATGAATTCCGTAGTCTCCATCTCCTTTTTCTTCGTTCTTTTCTTGTTCACGTTTTTTCATACTAGCAATAAGTGAACGGATACGAATACGTACAGCACCTAAATTATTTACTTCATCTATTTTAATTAAAGTATACATTTTATTATAACTAGAAAGTATCTCTTCTACTTCATCAGTTGTAACAGCATCAACACCACAACCAAAAGAATTTAATTGAACAAGTTCTAAACAGTCATGTTTACCAACAAAATCTGCTGCAGCATATAATCTTGCATGATATACCCATTGGTCAACAACTCTTAAAGGTCTTTTTGCTTCTGTTTTATCAGAAACACTATCTTCTGTTAAGACACATAAACCAAGAGACGTAATTAAAGTATCAATTCCGTGGTTAATTTCAGGGTCTACGTGGTAAGGACGACCAGCAAGAACTATACCCTTCAAATTATTTTCTTCTATATATTTAACAGTTTCGCTACCTTTTCTTCTAATATCTGCTTTACATTTTTGATATTCTGCTTCTGCTTTATCAGCTGCTTCTTCAAGTTCTGCTTTTGTAAAATTATATTCTTTAAACACATCAAGTTCTAATATCTTTTTAACAAGGTTTTTCTTATCTAAAGGTAAAAATGGGTTAATAAACTTAACTTCAGGATCTTTCAAACCTTCAACATTATTTCTTAAAACCTCTGAATAAGAAATAACAATAGGGCAGTTATAATGGTTATCAGCTTTTTCATATTCTTTTCTTGAATATGGAATACAAGGGTAGAAAATAGTTTTAACACCTTGTTCTAACAAACTCTCAATATGCCCGTGAGAAAGTTTTGCAGGGTAGCAAACAGATTCAGAAGGCATAGACTCCATACCTTTTTCATATGTTGCACGTGTACTTTTTTCAGATAAGATAACCCTAAAACCTAAACTTGTTAAAAAAGTAAACCAAAATGGATAATCTTCATACATATTTAAAACTCTTGGAATACCAATAGTTCCTCTTGTTGCATATTGCTCTTCTAAAGGTGTGTAATCAAAAAGTCTTTGATATTTATATTGAACAAGATTAGGCAAGTTTTTCTTCTTAGTAATAGCTCCAGCACCTCTTTCACAACGGTTACCAGAAACGTGTATTTGTCCATTACTAAATTTATTTATAGTTAATTTACAATGATTTTCACAAATACCACAACGAGTATGTGTAACTTTAATTTCTAATTTATCCAACTCGTCTTCTTTCAAAATAGTAGACTTATACTCCATATCCATATTTGTTTCATATTGTTCTTTAGAAAGTAAAGCCATACCATATGCACCCATTAGCCCTGCAATATCTGGTCTTATTACATTTTTACCAACAATCAGTTCAAATGCACGAAGAACAGCATCATTATAAAAAGTTCCACCTTGTACTACAATATGGTCTCCTAAAGTCTCAACATCTCTAACTTTCATAACTTTTTGAATAGCATTTTTAATAACAGAATATGAAAGTCCTGCTGAAATATCTCCTACGGAATAGCCTTCTTTTTGAGCTTGTTTTATTTTAGAGTTCATAAATACAGTACATCTTGAACCTAAATCAACAGGTGTTTTTGATTTAATTGCTTCTTTTACAAATTCAGAAATTTCTAAATTTAAACTCTTAGCAAAAGTCTCGATAAAAGAACCACACCCTGAAGAACAAGCCTCATTAAGCATAATATTATCAATAGAGCCATTTTTCATTCTGATATATTTCATATCTTGACCACCAATGTCTACAATAGAAGTAACATCAGGTTCAAATTTTTTAGCAGCTGTATAATGTGCAATTGTTTCAATTTCATTTAAATCTACATTTAAAGCAGTTTGTATCAAGCTTTCACCATAACCAGTAACACCGCTATATCTTAAAATAGCTTTTTTAGGTAATTCGTGGTAAAGTTTTTTTAGCATATTCATAACACTTTTTAAAGGGTTACCTTCATTACTTCCATATAAAGAATAAAGAAGTTTACCATCTCTATCTATCAAAACTAACTTAGTAGTAGTAGAACCTGCGTCAATACCTAAATAACAATCACCTTCATAATTAGCAAGATCTCCTCTTTCTACTTTATCTTTACTGTGTCTTTCCTTAAAACTCTTATATTCGTCATCATTTTTAAATAATGGGTCTATTGGTTTTGTTGTATTATCGTGTGAAACTCTTAAATTTTCAATCTTCTTTGCAAGTTCGTCAGGTGTGATACTTTCTGTATTTATAGAATCTAAAGCAGCACCTTTTGCAACTAAAAGATGAGCTTCTTCAGGAACGATTATTTCATCATCTTTTAAATGAAGAGTTTCTATAAATCTTTGGCGTAATTCTGATAAATAATTAAGAGGACCGCCTAAAAATGCAACATTACCACGAATTGGTCTACCACAAGCAAGGCCACTAATAGTTTGATTTACAACTGCTTGGAAAATAGATGCAGCAATATCTTCTTTTGCAGCACCTTCATTAATTAAAGGTTGTATATCAGTTTTTGCAAAAACCCCGCAACGTGAAGCAATTGGATAAATTGTTTTATAACTTTTTGCAAGCTCATTAAGACCAGCAGTATCTGTGTGTAATAAAGAAGCCATTTGGTCTAAAAATGCACCAGTACCACCAGCACAAGTACCGTTCATACGTTGCTCTATAGATTGGTCAAAATAAATAATTTTAGCATCTTCACCACCAAGTTCTATAACAACATCAGTTCTTGGTATGTATTTTTCAACAGCACGTTTACAAGAAACAACTTCTTGGATAAAGTCTACACCTAAAAATTTAGCAGCAGACATAGCACCAGAACCTGTTAAAGCTAGTGTAAATACATTATTTGGATATTTTAAAAGCAAATCTTCTAACACACTACAAACAGTATTTTTAGTATCTGAAAAGTGCCTTTGGTAATTTTTATATATTGTGTTTAGATTTTTGTCCATAACTATGATTTTAACAGTTGTAGAACCAACATCTAAACCTACGTGTAATAATTCTTTATTATCATTATTGTTCATGACAAAATCTTCCTTTCTGTCTATAAAAATATACTTTCTAACACCTTTATTTTATACGGAAATAGCCATTTTGTCAAATGGAAAAAACTGTAAAAATGCAATCTTTATAAAACAAGTTTAGTTCTAAAAAGGACAAACAAATAATATTATTAAATAAATAATAAAAGA
>CALYBF010000076.1 GCA_944393755.1 uncultured Clostridia bacterium
TCTGTATTTATTTCTCCTATATATGTTGGTTTTATTAAATTATTCTCTGTTATTAATGTCCTTCCATTATATTCTCCTAATTCCTGTTCTGGTAATAATACATGCTGTACTTTATTTGTTCCTATGTTATCTTCACTAGTTAGAGTAGCTTCTATATAATATTGCTTTGTTAAGTCGATACTATCTATAAATACATCATAATAATAATTTAACCCTTCTAAATATGCAATGTACATATCTTTTGAGACTGTTCCATCTGTTGACTTTAATTTCAATTCTGGCAAAGATTTTGGTGTATACGCTACATTATCTATCCATTCTGCAACTAACATATTTCCAGATAAATAATATCTTCCTTCATCATTTTTATTTAATGAAATAGCTTTTAAATCTGTATTAATATCTCCTACATAGCCACCTTTTGAAAAATATATTTTGTTATTTTTTGTTTTTATAGTTGTTCCTTTAAATTCTCCTACATTTAATTCAGGCATATTTACTCTTTGTGTCTTATTGGTTGATAAATTGTAATCACTTGTTAAAGTTGCCTCTAAATAATATTCTTTGTTTATATCTAGATTATCTATTATTCTATAATATGTATAGTTTAAACCTTCATTATGTGTTAAAGCTACCCCTGTACTAAAACTTCCGTCTGTTGATTTTATAGTCATTTCTGGAATTCTATTTGGTACACAAGCAACTCCGTCTATCCATTCTGCTATTAGCACATTTCCAGTTATATAATATCTTCCATCTGCTTCTTGCCCAATTTTCATTGTTTTTAAATCTGTATTTATTGTTCCGTAATATTCAGAAGTTGGCTCTTGAACTGGTGTTGAAGGCATATTTTCATAAATAGGCACTATAAATACAAAATCTTTGCTATTTTGTATTCCTGTTATTTGATATAAGCCTTTTAATATATTTGCTTCGCTTTGAGCTCCAAAAAGATTTTGCATATATTGATGCCAATATAATTGTCCATTTGTATTATATACTGAAAACTTTTGAAGATATAACGTATTTTGTCCTACATCTATATATGTCTCTCCTACGAAGTTTCCTCCACCTTCTATTGATTTTACTAAACTATCCCAACCTTCTTCCATTGCTCTAGTCAATGCATTTACTCTCGTCATATAACCAGAACCTGTTGCATTTATACTAAATAAATTATAATAACCTTTTCCATAATCGGTATATCCATTTCCTGTATAACCAGCTCCTGTTGCTAATGGTGATGTTGGTGCTCTTCCTTGTTCTTGTATAACTCTTGCAATTAGAAAATAAGCATTTAAATTATTATTTTTAGCAACATTTGCAAAAGCTTGTATAACATTTGGGTCATCTTTCAAATAATTTACGTGTTCCATATTTAATACTTTACTAATTTCATCTGCTGTTGTTCCAACTGCTGTATCTAATTTTTGAAATTGAAATATATCTGTTTGGTTCAAAAAATTTCTTGGATCCATCATATATTCTATAGCTTGTTCTGATGCACAATATAAACCACTATCATATGTTTCCCCTGCATTTTTACATTGTTGACAAACCCAAGCATCATCCATTGATGTACTTACTAAATTTCTTCCGTGAGTTTCACTATGTTCATAATATATAGCTGTATCCCAATCTATACCTGTATATAATACTTGTATGTTTGGATATATAGATTGTAATTGTTTTATTTTTTCTTTATATCCTGGATATTTTGTTTCATCTATTCCATCTATATCTGAACTTATACTTGCTGCTAATACTGTATTGTCTAATATAAATAAAGATAAAATTGCAAATGCTATTACTATTATAAATTTTATAATAATACTTTTTTGTTCTAAATTCATTTTAATATCACTCCTATCATTATTTCTCTTCACAGTATATCTTATTTTAATATTTTTTTCAACAAAATTTCTATTATTTTTCTATTACAATTTTTGGAAATAAAAGGGAACATAAAATATTATATACCTTATGTCCCCTTTATTCTACTCTATAATATTACCATTTGTTGTAATATTACCTACTAAATTTGTAGCTTTTACAGTATTTTCTGTTGTTTCATTTTTTTCTTTTTTGTTTTCTACTTCATCTTTTGTCGTTTCTTCTTTTACTTTATTTTCTTCTTGTGTTTCTTCTTTCTTCTCTTCTACTATTGGCTCTTCTATTACTTTTAATTTCTCTATAGGCTCAAATATTATTGTATTATTCTCTAACTTTAATATTGTCTCTTTAAATTCTCCTACTTTACTTTCTGCATTTAAGTTTGCTTTTTGTACTTTCTTGTTTCCTATATTCTTTTCTCCTGTTAATTCTACTTCTATATAATATCTCTTGCTTGTATCTATTCCTGCTATATCTACATTGTAACTATAATCTAGTCCACTATTATGTATTAATTTTACTTCTTTACTATATTCTCCATCTGTTGATTTTACCGTCATCTTTGGCTCTCCTTGTGGCTCGTTTGCTACTCCTTCTATCCACTCTGCTATTAATATTTCTCCTTCTATTTTATTTCCTTCTATTCTCATTGTCTTTAAGTCTGTATTTATCTCTCCATTATATAGACTTCCATCTTCTACTCTTATTTTATTATTTTCTGCTACTAATTTAAATTCCCCTATTTGACCTATTGTTCCATCTTTTATTTTTACTTTTTGATTTTTCTTATCTGATATATTGTTCTCATTTGTTAATCTTACTTCTATCTCATATTCTTTTCCTTCTTTTAAATTATATACTACTCTATCATAATAATAACTTATTCCTCCTCTATTTTCTAAGTAGAAACCTGCACTATAACTTCCATCTGTTGCTCTTATTATCATCTCTGGCATTCCTTTTGGCTCATATGCTACTCCATCTATCCATTCTGCTATTAGTATCTCTCCTGATATATATTCTACTCCTGAACTATTTAGTTCTAATTTCATTGTCTTTAAGTCTGTATTTATCTCTCCTTTATATTCTTCTCCTCTAAATGTTATCTCATTTCTTGTTACCACTACTGTCTTTCCTCTGTATTCTCCTACTTCACTTCCTACATTTAGATTTGCTTTTTGCACTTTCTTATTTCCTATATTCTTCTCTCCTGTTAACTCTGCTTCTATATAATATGTCTTACTTGTATCTATTCCTGTTATATCTACTTTATATCCATAATCTAAACCACTTCTATGTTCTACTTCTATTTCTTTTTCATATGTTCCTTCTGTTGATTTTATTCTCATCTTTGGCTCTCCTTGTGGTTCGTTTGCTACTCCTTCTATCCACTCTGCTATTAATATTTCTCCTTCTATTTTATTTCCTTCTATTCTCATTGTCTTTAGGTCTGTATTTATCTCTCCATTATATAAACTTCCATCTATTACTTTTATTTTGTTGTCTTCTGCTATTAGTTTAAATGTATCTATCTTTCCTATTTCTCCGTCCACTAATTTTACTATCTGTGTCTTCTTTGTTCCTCTATTATTATCTCCTATTAACTCTACCTCTATTTCATATTCTTTATCTGGTTTTAAATTATATACTACTCTATCATATGTATAACTTAAACCTCCATTATGTACTATATGAAATCCTGCTTCGTAACTTCCATCTGTTGCTCTTATTGTCATTTTTGGCACCCCTTGTGGTACACAAGCTTCTCCATCTATCCACTCTGCTATTAATATCTCTCCTGTTATATATTCTAGGTTTGAACCATTTAATTCTAATTTCATTGTTTTTAAGTCTGTATTTATTTCTCCTATATATGTTGGTTTTATTAAATTATTCTCTGTTATTAATGTCCTTCCATTATATTCTCCCAATTCCTGTTCTGGTAATAATACATGCTGTACTTTATTTGTTCCTATGTTATCTAAATTGTTTAAACTTGCTTGTAAATAATATTGTTTTGATGAATTTATTTCAGCCACATCAAAATTAAAATTATATTCTAGACCACTAATATGTTCTATATTTATTGGTATTACCTCACTATTATCTTTTGCTTTTAATTCTATTGCTGGTAATTTATTTGGTGTATTTGCAACATTATTTATATATTCTGCAATTAAAATATTTCCTTTAATTTTACTGTTTTCTAACTTAATTTCTTTTAAATCTGTATTAATATCTCCTACATATTCGCCTTTTGAAAAATACAATGTATTATTCTTAGTCTTTACAGTTGTTCCTTTAAACTCCCCTACTGTTAAATTTTGCATATTAACTCTTTGAGTTTTGTTTTGTGATACATTTTTTTCACTTGTTAATGCTGCTTCTAAATAATATTCTTTATTTACGTCTAAATTATCTATTATCCTATAATATGTATAATTTAAACCTTCATTATGTGTTAAGGCTACTCCTGTACTAAAACTTCCATCTGTTGATTTTATAGTTATCTCTGGCACATCATTTGGCACACGAGCAACTCCATCTATCCATTCTGCTATTAGCACATTTCCAGTTATGTAATATCTTCCATCTGCTTCTTGCTCAATTTTCATTGTTTGCAAATCAGTATTTATATCTCCTACATATTCCCTTCTAAATAACTCTTTATTTTTTATTATAGCTTGTGCATCTGCTTCTGCCATTTTATTTAACATTGTATCATTTAAATAATTTTCTCTATCATAAGGGTTATTTATAAAAGCATGTTCAATTATCATACCTGGTATTCCCATATGTACTGGCCAACTTATAATACCATAATAATCAGCAACTGAACCGTCTGGATATCTATCCCAATCAGCTCCTGTTCTAACTATTGGTTTCGTTGAATGTGATTGTACTCCAACACTTCTTAAATTTGACAATATATCTAACCCTAATCTATTAGAATATTCATAAAATCTCTTTTCAGCAGTATAACCTGTTATATATACTTCTGCACCTGACATACTATTTGATGAAGCATTTGAATTTATATGAAAACTTACTAATAAATCTGCGTTATTTGCTACAGCTCTTTCTGCTCTTATTTTTCTGTCATTTTCACCGCCTAAACTTTCATATTGACTTTTCGTTAAAACTCCTGTTATACCAGGTGTTTCATCTAATATTTCTTTTACTCTAGAAGCAATTTTCCAAGTTAAATCACTTTCTTTTAAATTTCCTCCCATAGCTCCTGGATCATTTCCACCGTGTCCAGGATCTAATGCTACTATAATATCACTAGAAGCTAGCGATAAATTACTAAAAATTAATAGCAAACATAAAAAAGTAATTATTATCATTAATATTTTATTTATTTTCATTTGTCTCTCTCCTCGTATTTTTATTTTTCTCTATTTTACTTTATCATTTTTTAATATTTTTTTCAATAGTTTTAAACAAAAAAGTTTACAAATGTAGACTATCTTTTACATTTATAAACTCATTTAAATTTCATATCAAAATCTATTTCATTTTAATTATAACATACTATTAATTTGTTTTTTATATAACTTTATAATTTTATTGTTTTGGTATAATATCAACATTATATTTTTCTAAGATTTTTTGCCTATAAAATTCCAAACCAAAATATCCTTTGTTTTTTTCATATTCTTCTTGTGTTAATGTTCTTTTTTCAGCTAAAGCATTATAAACAACATCTCTTACTTGATAATTATTCTTCCAAGTTCTGGTTTCTTTTATATTAATTCTCATAAAAAACATTACTATTAATAAACATATTATTGTTCCTGTTATTATCTTTGAATTTTTTATATTTATTTTCTCTATCCATAACGAATACATATCAATCATCCCTATTACTACAAGTGGCCATAATGGTATTAAACATCTTTCTATTGGATATGGTTTTTGTAATATTATAGAAGGTAATATTAAAGTAAGTATTAATATTAAAAATATACTAAAAAAAGGTCTTTCAATTATTTTTTTTCTAAAGAAAATTACACTTAGAATAATATATGCTAATATCAATACTGAAACAACTATGTTTATAGTTTCATTTTCTACAAACATCCAAACAAAATTCTTTTCTAGAAACCCTATTATTGTTAAGCCCTTTGCTTCTCCAGTTCCACCAAATACAGGTTTATCTGATCCAGTTACAATAAAATGAAAAATTACTATATAAATTAATAAAATTGATATTGGTATAATTTTTATTATATTTGATTTTATAAATTTTACCAATTCTTTTTTACAAATCAATTGTATTAAATACATTAAGCAAATTGAACCTAAAGCTAATATACTTATAGTATTTGAATAACATGCAAGTAACCCAAAAATCACACTTATAAAAATATTTTTAGTATCATAATTATTCTTTGATGCTTTCTTTACAAAATAACACATCCATATGATAAAACTACAAGCTATTCCATATCCTCTTGCTAGACCAAAAAATTCCATTACATAGTAATTTAAAACTAAACCTGTAAATAATAAATATTTATGTTTTTCATCTTTTGAAAACATATAGCTACCTAAAAAATAAAATATCAACATAATTATATTCGGTAATCGTATTATAAATTCATTAAATGATATACCTGATAATCTATCAGCAACAACAATCATAATAGTATTCATAATATGATTGTTAGCTAAATTACTACTTATATCAATTAATTGTTGTATACTAAAATTTTTAACATACGCAATATATGTATATGCTTCATCCCAAGTAATTGCAGATGTAGCAGCTCTTACTAACACAATAACAAAAATGACTATAGACAAGCCAATTACATATATTAAAAAATTATTAATATTTTTACTTTTTATATTTTCTTGCATTTTTAAAATTATTTTCCCCCTCTTACTTAATAAATTCTTCTACCAATTTATCACATTTAATATCAAAATCTTTTTTCCATTCTTTATATAATTCCATAATTTCATCTTTGTGTTTTATACAATTAGTGATTTTTTCTTTTATGTA
>CALYBF010000077.1 GCA_944393755.1 uncultured Clostridia bacterium
TACCCAATTTGTTTAACAGCATTAATTGCAACTTCTCCCATTTTCTTTCTTGTTTTTTCATCTAATATAGGAGAAGGAGTTTCTTCTAAAACTTTTTGATTTCTTCTTTGGACAGAACAATCTCTTTCACCTAAATGAATACAATTTCCATGTTCATCTGCTAAAACTTGTATTTCTACATGTCTTGGGTTTTCAACAAATTTTTCTAAATACAAACTATCATCATTAAAAGAAATTTTAGCTTCTTGTTTTACTAAATCATATTCTTTTTCTAATTGGTCTTTATTATATGCAATACGAATACCTCTTCCACCACCGACCGCTTGACGCTTTAAGCATTACAGGGTATTTGATTTCTTCTGCTAAAGAAATAGCTTCTTCTTTAGACTTAATCAAACCATTTGAGCCAGGTACAACTGGTACTCCTGCATTTTTCATAGTTTCTTTTGCTTTTGATTTGTTACCTAATAATTCTATTAATCTATAATCAGGACCTATAAACTTAATTCCCATTTCTTCACAAATTTTAGCAAAAGTACTATTTTCTGATAAAAATCCAAAACCTGGATGTATGCTATCTGCACCAGTAAGACATGCAGCCTCTAAAATAGCTTTCATATTTAAATAGCTCTTATTAGAAGGTGCAGGACCTACACAAATAGCTTCATCAGCTAAACTTACGT
Source organism: uncultured Clostridia bacterium (assembly GCA_944393755.1). GTDB lineage: Bacteria > Bacillota > Clostridia > TANB77 > CAG-508 > CAG-269. The sequence goes on from CALYBF010000077.1 coordinate 684, forward strand.
GTAAAGCATCTTTATCTGCTTCTGAATAAATAGCAACTGTTCTAATGCCCATTTCTCTACAAGCTCTAATAATTCTAACAGCTATTTCTCCACGGTTTGCAATCAAAACTTTCTTCAACATATTATTCATCCTTTCGTGAGAATTTTGGGGACGGGGAATTTTTTTCTCATTTTGTAAAATATTAGAAAAGTGAGACAAAAAAGCCCCGTCCCCATTTTTCTCATTTACACTATTGCAAATGTTAATTCACCTTTTGCAGCTACTTTTCCATCAACAGTAGCAATTGCTTCTCCAATTCCTATTGGACCTTTTCTTTTTATTATTTTTACTTCTAATTTTAATCTATCTCCTGGTACTACTTGTTTTTTAAAACGAATTTTATCTATTCCACCAAATAATGCATTTTTACCTTTATTTTCTTCCATAGAAAGTATTGCAACTGCTCCTGTTTGTGCTAGTGATTCTACAATTAATACCCCTGGCATAATAGGGTTTCCTGGAAAATGCCCTTTAAAATAATATTCATCTTCACTTACATTTTTATATGCTGTCGCACTTTCTCCTGGTACATATTCTTCTACTTCATCAATCATTAAAAAAGGTTCTCTTTGTGGTATTATATTTTTTATTCCTTCTTTATCTAAAACCATTTTTTTCTCCTCTTTCTATTTAATCTTAAATAATGGTGTTCCGTATTCTACTACATCTTCATTTTTTACACATATTTCTACTATTTCACCATCAAATTCTGATTCTATTTCGTTCATTAATTTCATTGCTTCTACAATACACAAAACTTGACCTTTATGTACTTTATCTCCAACACTTACAAAAGGCTCTTTATCTGGTGAAGAACTTGCGTAAAATGTTCCTACCATTGGGCTTTTAACTATTTTTACGTTTTCTCCTTCTAAATTCTTTTCTGAATTTACTAAAGCTTTTTCTTCTGGTTTTTTAACTGTTGGAGGTGTCATTGGTGCTGATGCTTCTATTATATTTCCAGGTGCTGTTATTACTACTTCTTTTTCAGTATTTTTTTTCATTTTTATTTTAACACCTTCTGGAAATTCTATTTCTAAAGAATCTATTTTAGAATCTCCCATATCATCCATTAACTTTTTAATATCTTTATAGTCCATTTAAAATCCCTCCTTTTATTAGATTATAATTTATAATAGATGTGTCCCAAATTGGTCAAAATGTCCTATTGGGGACGTTTCTTTTTGGACATTTTGACCAATTGAAAACGTCCCTAATTATACTTTTTAAGTAAGATACTACTATTATGTCCTCCAAACCCTAATGAGTTTGACATTGCATATTTTATTTCTTTGTTTCTTCCTTCATTTGGTACTATATCTAAATCGCACTCTTCATCTGGTACTTTATAATTTATAGTTGCTGGTACAAAACTTTCTTCTATTGCTTTTGAACATACAATTGCTTCTACCCCTCCTGCTGCTCCAAGTAAATGACCTGTATGTCCTTTTGTTGAACTTACCATTACTTTTTTAGAAGCTTCTTCTCCTAATGCTGTTTTTATTGCTTGTGTCTCAAAACTATCATTTAAATGTGTTGATGTTCCGTGTGCGTTTATATATGTAATTTCTTCTGGAGCTACTCCTGCTTCTTCCATTGCAAGTTTCATTGCTCTTGCTCCACCTTCTCCACCAGGTGCTGGTGATGTTATATGATATGCATCTGATGTTGCTCCATATCCAACTATTTCAGCATATATTTTAGCACCTCTTTTAATAGCATGTTCTAATTCTTCTAATATTAAAACTCCTGCTCCTTCTCCCATTACAAAGCCACTTCTTTCTTTATCAAATGGGATACTAGCTCTTGTTTTATCTTCTGATTTTGTTAATGCCTTTATGTTTGTAAAGCCTGCAATTCCTAGTGGTGTTATTCCCGCTTCTGTTCCACCTGCTAAAATAACATCTTGATAACCAAATTTAATCATCCTATAAGCTTCTCCAATACAATGTGTTCCTGAAGCACAAGCAGTTACCATAGCAAAAGATTCTCCTTTTGCTCCAATATCAATTGCTACATTTCCTGTTGCCATATTTAATATTCCCATTGGGATATACATAGGTGATACTCTATCTGGTCCTTTTTCAATACATTTTTGATTTTCTGTTTCTATTGTTTGAATTCCACCTATTCCAGAACCTATAACAATTCCTACTCTTTCCATATTTTCTTTTTCTTTATCTAAACCACTATCTTTCCATGCCTCTCTTGATGCTATCATTGCATATTGTGAAAATTTATCTAATCTCTTTGCTTCTCTTCTATCAAAATAATCTTCCGCATTATATCCTTTTACTTCAGCTGCTAATTTCACTTTAAAATCTGTAGTATCAAATTTAGTAATATAATCTATACCACATTTACCATCTTTAATACCTTTCCAAAATTCATCTACATTATTTCCAAGTGGAGTTATAGCTCCTAAACCTGTTATTACAACTCTTTTCATTTTCAAAATCTCCTTAAAACAAATTACTTATATATTTTACCACATTTACAACATTTTTTCTATTGGTCTACACGGTCAGGGACGTTTCCTTTTTCTCTTTTTAGAGAAATTTGGGACACATCTCTAACATGTTTTTACATAACCATGCCACCATCTATATTTATTACTTGTCCTGTTATATATGAACTTTTTTCTGTTCCTAGAAAATATATAACTTCTGCAACTTCTCTTGCTGTTCCCATCCTTTTTAAAGGTATTTGATTTCCTATACTTTCTTTTACTTCATCTTTTAATACATTTGTCATATCTGTTTCTATAAAACCTGGTGCTACCGCATTTGCTCTAATATTTCTTGATGCTAATTCTTTCGCAATACTTTTTGTAAAACCAATTATTCCTGCTTTTGATGCTGAATAATTACTTTGTCCACTATTTCCAGCAACACCTACTACAGATGATAAATTTATAATAGAACCACATCTTTTTTTCATCATATATTTAGAAACTGCTTTTGTTACTAAAAATGTTCCTTTTAAGTTTATATCTATTACTTTATCAAAATCTTCTTTACTCATCCTCATAAGTAATGTATCTTTCGTAATTCCTGCATTATTTACTAAAACATCTATTTTACCAAATTCAGAAATTACTTTTTCTACCATATTATTTACATCTTCTTCATTTGATACATCTGCTTTTATCATTAAGCATTTAACACCCATATCTTGGAATTCTTTTTTTATTCCTTCTACATCTGTTTTGTCAGATACATAATTAATTGCTACATCATAACCATTTTCAGCATATACTTTTGCTGTTTCTTTTCCTATTCCTCTTGATGCACCTGTTATTAATACTATTTTTCTTTCTTCTTCCATTATACTTCTTCCTCCTCTAAATATTTTTCCAAACTTTCTAGACTGTTAATATTATAAGTTTTAGCTTCTTTATTATCTTTTTTAACAAACCCTGTTAAAGTCCTTCCGAGGTCCTATTTCTATATATTCATCTATATTTTCATCACTCATTAATTTTATTGCTTTATCAAACCTTACAGGACTTATTATATGTTTTACAAGAATTTCTTTTATATTATCATTTTTATTATAATAAGTTCCATCTATGTTTTTAATTACTTTTACTTTTTCTTCATCTAAATTAAAATTAACATTTTCTAATTCTTTCTCAAAAGCCTTACTTGCTTCTATCAATTTTTCTGTATGAAATGGTCCACTTGTTTTTAGTGGAATAACCCTTTTTGCTCCTGCTAATTTTAACTTTTCGATTGCTTCTTCTACAGCTTCCTTTTCTCCAGATACTACTGTTTGAGAACTACAATTATAATTTGCAGGAACAACAAATTTACCTTGATTTTTTAATTCATTACAAATTTCTTCTATTTTTGAACTATCTAAACCAATTACAGCTGCCATTTCATATTCTGAATCAGGAATTAGATTTCCCATATAATATCCTCTTTTTTTAATTAATTTAATTCCATCTTCAAAAGAAATAATGCCTGCATATACTAAAGCAGTATACTCTCCTAAACTTAAACCACAAGCAATTTTAGCATCTATTTTTTTAGATTTTAAAACCTCTAAAATAGCTAAACTTGTTACCATAATTGCAATTTGAGTATTTTCTGTTTTATTTAATTCATCTTCTGGACCTTCAAAACACAATTTTTTAATATCAATTCCAGAAATGTTACTTGCTTCATCAAAAACCTTTCTTGCTTCTTCATATTTTTCATAAATATCTTTTCCCATACCAACAATTTGAGCACCTTGCCCTGGGAATAAAAAAGCTCTTTTCATTATAAAATCCTCCTTCAAAAAACAATAAAATGTATAAGTAATTTTTTAAATTAACCGTTTTTGCGTAGGGAAATTAAGGGTAGCAAAAACGGTGGTGTTTTGAAAAAACAAATTTAAAAAATTACTCCAATTCCCTATTTATATTTCAAAGATATGTCCCAAATTGGACATTTTGTCCTATTGGGGACGTTTCATTTTGGACATTTTGACCAATAAGAAACGTCCCTAATACTCAAATAAAATACTTCCAGTATTTAAACCACCACCATAGCCAAGTAAAATAATTTTGTCCCCATTGTTTATAAGTCCTGCTTCTTTCATATCTGCGATTGCAATAGGAATACTAGCACAAAAAGTATTTCCAACATTTTTTATATTTATATATAACTTATTAATATCAATATCAAGCCTATTTGCAATACCTTTCATTATTTTTAAATTTGATTGATGTGGTATTATATATTTAATATTTGAAATATCTTCATTAGCTATATTAAGTAGCTCTTTTATATTTTCCACAGTCTTTGTTACTGCATATTTATATACTTCTTTTCCGTTCATATAAATATGATTTTGATTTTTCCCAATTTCATATGTTAAAATATCTTTTTCATCAGAGCTAGACTCTATATTTGAAAAATATTCTTTTCTTTCTTCTGTGCTTTCCATTAATATAGCACCTGCTCCATCTGATAAAACAGCTGTAGTTCCTAAATCTTTTTCATCAATAATTTTTGATAACAAATCTACACCAACCACTATTGCTTTTTTTATTTTTCCTGTTTCTATATAAGTACTAACAATATCAATAGCATTTATAAAACCACCACACCCTACTAATATATCCATACATATACATGAATTAATTTGTAATTCTTTTTGTATATAATTTGATATTCCTGGCATTATTTTATTACTTGATGTTGTTGCAACTATTATCATATCTACATCTAAAATATTATTTCCTAGCTTCTTTACTGCCTCTAGTGCCATTTCTTCTATTGTTTTTTTAGAATAATATCTTTTTTCTATTCCTGTTATCCTTTTTAAATAGCCTGGTTTTAAGCCAAATTTTGCTTCTATTTCGCTATTTAAAATTTCTTTTTCAGGTATATATTTTTTAGCATCTATTATTTTTATATAATTCATATTGCTTCCTTTCTTCCTTTATATTTATATACTATTTTTTCTTTTTTTTCTATTAGTCTAAGTGGTCAATTTTTTAAAACTATGTTTTTGTTTTATACTATTTTTGCTATAGCAAACATATGACTTAGTTAGTGTTGTTTCACATATAGAATAACACTTCTACTACATAAAAAATTTTATATTTTATTGAAAAAATTAGAAAAAATAGTAAAAGAAAATATTAAGTTCTTCTTCACTTAATATCTTTGGTAATTTTCTCTTCTTTTTATACATTGGTAATTACTTATGATTTATCGGCATATCCAACACCACATCATAGATAAATCTTATCACACTATTATAATAATTTGATGTTCTTTCACTTACTTTCTTTTCTTCTCTTAAGTGTTTAATTAAAAATTCTCTTAATTCTTTTGTTGTTACTTGTTTCATTGGTTTTTTAAAATATTCTACTACTTCTTTCGCTTTTCTTAAATAGCTATCTTTTGTATGATGTAAAAAGCCTCTCATCTCCATATCTTCCTTCAGCTTTTCAATTAATTGTTTATTTGTCATAAGCAAAACCTCCCTTACAATATATTTCTGTGATAGTTCACATAACTATATTATAAAGGAGAATATATATTTTGTGAACTACCCATTGTCTAAAGCCAATGGGCTTCCTGCTTCTTAGACCTCGTAACCTACTATCTCCACAGGCGTT
>CALYBF010000078.1 GCA_944393755.1 uncultured Clostridia bacterium
AATTTAGTACATTTTGCATCAAGAGAAGCAATGAATATAGATGGGCTAGGAGAACAAATAATAAAACAATTGTTAGAAAAAGGCTTAATTAGTAATATGGCAGACATATATTCATTAACATTAGAAGATGTAGCATCTCTAAAAAAGAACGGTAAAAAATTTGCAGAGAATCTAATAAATGCAATAAACAATAGCAAGCAAAATGACTTATATAGGTTAATAACAGCGTTTGGAATAAGGCACGTAGGAACAAAAGCAGCAAAAGTTTTAGCTAAAAGATATAAAACAATGGATAGATTAATGGAAGTAACATCAAGTGAATTAGCAATGGTAGAAGATATAGGACCTATTATGGCAGATAGTATAAGAGAATTTTTCTTGCAAGACCAAACAATAGACTTAATAAAAAGACTAAAACAAGCAGGAGTAAATATGGAATATCAGGAAGAGGAAGGGTCAGATGAAAGATTTTTCGGAAAAACTTTTGTATTAACAGGATCTTTGGAAAAATATACAAGAGGAGAAGCAGGAAATATAATAGAGAAATTTGGAGGAAAAACATCAAGTTCAGTATCTAAAAAAACAGACTATGTATTAGCAGGAGAAGAAGCAGGAAGTAAACTTACAAAAGCACAAAATTTAGGAGTAAAAATAATAACAGAACAAGAATTTGATGAAATGATTAAATAGGGACGTTTCATTTGCGACCCAAAGGTCGCATTCGGGACACATCTATATAAGGTTCTGTCCCTTTTGCGACTAAAAAGTCGCAAAGGAAACGTCCCCAAGGAGGAATTATGGAAGATTATACTTTTGAGAAAATGTGGGTAGATTTAAGAGATGGTTATCAAATATATTATACTTATGTTGGAAATAGATATGTTTTATTTAAAACAGCTGATAATTGTTATACACAAAAATTATTAACAGAACATAAGAAAAACCCTCAACCACGTATGCTTATGCTAACTTTAAAAAGAGTAAAAGAAATGTTTCCACATATGGAAGATATAGAATACAAAATTGGAACAGATAATAATTTTTAAATTAAAATAGAATATATATTAAATTAGAAGGAGTAGAAAATTAATGGATAGAAAACTAAGAATAATAATTGATAATTGTCCACAAAATCATAAATGTCCAGCTGTAAATGTTTGTCCAGTTGGGGCATTAAGTCAAGAAGATTTTGAAGCACCAAAAATAGACTACAATAAGTGTATAAGATGTGGAAAATGTTCAAACTTTTGCCCTAAAAAAGCATTAATATTAGAATAAAAATAGAGTTAAAAGAGAAAAAAGGAGAAATTAAAATGGCTATAATAATAGATGGAAAAGCTTTAGCAAAAAAGATAAGAGAAAACTTAAAAATAGAGTGTGATGAATTAAAAGAAAAAGGAATAAACCCAAAACTTGCAGTTATAATGGTAGGAGATAACCAAGCTTCTAAAGTATATGTGAAAAATAAAAGCAAAGCTTGTAACGAAGTTGGAATAGAATATGAAGAATATCTGTTAAAAGAAGATACAAAACAAGAAGAATTATTAGATTTAATAGAAAAATTAAACAAAGATAAATCAGTAAATGGTATATTACTTCAAAGTCCAATACCAAAGCATCTAAATATAAATGAAGCATTTAAAACAATAACATATTTAAAAGATGTAGACGGTTTTACACCTTCTAGTGTTGGAAAACTTTGTATAGGTGAAGATACTTTTGTATCTTGTACACCTTTAGGAGTAATTAAGATGTTTGAAGAATATGATATTGACTTAAATGGTAAAGATGTGGTAATATTAGGAAGAAGTAATATTGTAGGAAAACCTTTAATTCAATGTTGTTTACAAAAAAATGCAACTGTAACTACTTGCCACTCAAAGACTAATAATTTAAAAGAACATACCAAAAGAGCAGATGTAATAATTTCAGCAATAGGTAGACCAAAATTTGTAACTGAAGATATGGTAAAAGATGGTGTAGTTATAATAGATGTCGGAATAAATAGAGATGAAAACGGAAAATTAGTAGGAGACGTTGATTTTGAAAATGTAGAGAAAAAAGCAAGCTATATAACACCAGTTCCAGGAGGAGTTGGACCTATGACAATAGCAATGCTTATGAATAATGTAATAAAAGCTACAAAAGAACAATATAAAGAAAAAACATTTTAATAACAATTTATGGGGCATTATTTTATTAATGCTCTTTTTTGTTTTTTGGAGGTATTATGGTAGAAGAAAAAAGATATTGGATATGGTTTAGTTTAATAAAAGGTTTAGGTTTAAAAAGAAAAAAACAATTACTAGAAATATATAAAACACCTAAAAAAATTTATAGTTTAAGTAAAAAAGATTTGTTAAAAATAAAAGATATAGGAAATGAAACAATTAATAATATTTTAGATGAAAAAACAAGAAAAGATGTGGATAAACATATTTCTTATATGTTAAAAAATAATATAAATATTATATCAATTGTGGATAAAGAATATCCTGATAATTTAAAAGAAATATATGACTTTCCAATTAGTTTATATGTAAAAGGAAATAAAGATATCTTAAATAATAAAAATATAGCTATAATAGGGTGTAGAGAAGCTAGTGATTATGGTAAAAAAGCTTCTAAATATTTTGGATATAATTTAGCAAAAGAAGGGATAAACATTATTAGTGGTCTAGCTAAAGGTGTGGATAGTTATTCACATATTGGAAATCTATGTGCTTTAATTGAGGAAAGTTATCCACAAAATAGTAGTTATCCACAAGTGGATAAGTTAATAAAATATGGAAAACCTATAGCTGTTGTTGGAAACGGCTTAGATATGGTATATCCAGCAGAAAATAAAAAGTTAGAAGAAAAAATAATAGAACTAGAAGGCTGTATAATTTCTGAATACCCATTAGGTACTAAACCAAGTAAAATGCATTTTCCTGCAAGAAATAGAATTATTAGTGGAATATCAAATGCAGTTCTTGTAATTGAGGCAAAAGAAAAAAGTGGAACAATAATTACAGTAGATTTTGCATTAGAACAAGGAAGAGAGGTTTTTGTAGTACCAGGTAATATAAACTCAATTAATTCTGTTGGAACAAATGATTTAATAAAACAAGGTGCAAAAATAATAACTACATATAAAGACATTGCAATTTAAAATAAAAAATGTTATAGTAAAATTGATAACTAATGATAAGGAGATATTTATGAATAAAAAAGAAGAAGCATATTTAAGAAAACATAATATGAAATTATACCCTTTATATGTAACTTTGGGATCTGATTTGCTATTTTATTATGGTGTTAAAATATTGTTTTTTTCACAAGTAAAGTATTTATCAGATGCAAATATTGTTTTTTTATCAACAGTTTTTGCGTTAACATCACTAATAAGTTTAGTAGTTGCAAATTTTGTAAATGGCAAAATAGGAAATAGAAAAACACTTATAATAGGAGACTTTATAAATGCAATATCAATGCTAGTTTTAATTGTTGGAAATGGTTTCGTACAAATGGCAATAGCAGAAATGCTAAATGCAATTGCATTTTCTTTAAAAAATATTTCAACAGGACCAATGCTTGAAGAATCAATTCCAAAGAGTAGTAAAAAAAGTGAAATATTTTCAAGAATAGATGGGAAAGCATATTTTAGATATTGTATATTTTCAGCAATAGCAACATTTACAGCTGGGTTTTTATATAATATTGATCCATATATACCAATGTGGTTATGCCTATTATGTACGGTTATTTCTATTATAATATCCTTCAACTTTAAAGAGATTGAACAAAATAAGAGTGATAGACAAAAAGATGTAATAAAAGTTGTTAAAGAATTAAAAGAAGGCTTTATATACACAATAAAATCTAAGAGAATACGTGCATTACTTTTATGCTTGGGATTTATGTGGGGAGTATTTATATTATATATGACATATCAAACTACATTATTAAAAAATATGAATATATCTGCAACTAAAATAGGAATTATTGCAATGCTTTTAGAGATAATAAAAGGATATGGTGGAAGGTTTGCGAATAAATATAATAATGTTATGAAAAATAAATCATTAACAACATTATCATTAATAATATCTATTTCATTTGTAATTGCTGGAATAGGTGGATTGTTAAAAATACCTTTTGTACTACAAATGATAATTATATTATTTGCATTTGTTACAATTGATGTTAACAGAGGACTTTATATTGTTTTATATAAAAAATATGATAATAATTTTTCAAATGCGAAAATACTACCTACTATATATACGATGACAAATATTTACTGGAATTTTGAAAGAGTGATAATAACAACAATAGGTTCTCTTGTTTTAACTTTTGTTGAAGTTAGATACGGATTCATTATAATGGGAATAATTTTTATAATAGTAACTATATTAATAGGGTTATATATGAAAAATAGAGTGGGTCTAAGACCAGAAGATTATGATAATGAAGATATAAAATATGCTCAAAAATAAAAACTATAAATTTGGTTAAAAAATACAAAGTGATAACATAAGATATGTAAAGGAGTGATTAATGTGAAAGTTTTATTAGTTAATGGTGGACCACACCAAGATGGTTGTACAAATAGAGCTTTAATGGAAGTTAGTAAAACTCTAGAAGAAAATGGAATTAAAACAGAAATAATGTGGTTAGGAACAAAAGCAATTCCAGGTTGTATTGCTTGTAATGCTTGCATTAAAACAGGAAGATGTGTTATCGAAGATAAAGTAAATGAATTTTTAGAAAAAGTAGAAGAAGCAGATGGTTTTGTTTTTGGAAGTCCTGTACATTTTGCAGCAATAAGTGGAAGTTTATCTTCTTTTATGGATAGAGTTTTTTATGGAAGAGGTAAATTGTTTGCAAACAAAGTGGCAGCAGGTGTTGTAAGTTGTAGAAGAGGTGGTGCCACTGCAGCTTTTGATGAAATTAATAAATATTTTTTAATGAGTAATATGATAGTTGTAGGTTCTAGTTATTGGAATATGGTTCACGGAAGTAATAAGGAACAAGTAGAAAAAGATGAAGAAGGACTTCAAACAATGAGAAACCTCGGAAATAATATTGCATGGCTTTTAAAATCAATTGAAGCTGGAAAAGAAAAAGGTATTAACTTACCTAAAAGGGAAGAACCTATAAAAACTAATTTTATTAGATAAAAATAAATTATACAAATAAAGAGGAAAAAATGGAAACTAATAAAAAAGAAAAAAGTATAGGAGTATTTGATTCTGGAATTGGTGGAGTAACAGTATTAAAGGAAATTATTAAAATACTCCCAAATGAAAATTATATTTATTTTAGTGATTCTAAAAACAACCCTTATGGAGATAAGAAAAAAGAAGAAATTATAAATAGATGTGATGAATTACTAAAATTTATGTTAGAAAACAATTGTAAAGCCATTGTAATTGCTTGTAATACAGCAAGTAGTATTGCGGCAAACATTTTGAGAAAGAAATATAATAATATACCAATAATAGCAATAGAACCAGCATATAAAATGGTGTATGATTATAGTTATGATAATAAAACTTTGGTTATGGCAACTAAAGGAACAATAGAAAGTGAAAGATTTAATTTACTTTACCAAAAATATGATAATCATAAAACAACACTTTTAGAGTGTATTGGCTTAGCAGACTTAATAGAAGAAGGAAATGAGGAAAAAATAAAAAAATATTTAGAAGAAAATATAGGAAAATATAAAGGTAAAGTTAAAAATGTAGTTTTAGGTTGTACGCACTATCCTTTAGTACAAAAAGAAATTGGACAAGTATTAGGTAATAATATAGAATTTTTTAATGGAGCAAGTAGATTAGCAGTTCATTTAAAAGATGTTTTAGAAAAAGAAAATTTGCTTAATAATTATATAGAAAATGAAAATATAGATAAAAATAATTTAAAAACAAAAATTAAATTTATAGATTCTTCATCAAATGAAGAAGAAAGGTTGAAAAAAGAAAAAAGATTTTTTGAGTTTTTGGAGGAAAAGTAAATGATAGAAAATATAAAATCAAATAAAACAAATATAATAAAAATAGTTTTATCTATTTTAGTAATATTTTTAATATTAACATTTTTATTAACAAAAAATACATATGCAGTAGAATTACCAGAAGATTTTAATATTGATAATATTTCTAATGAAGATATCTTAGATATTTATGATAAAATAACTGAAGAATATTCTAATGAAGAAATAGCAGATATAATTAAAGAAAACAAAGCACAAATTGCTAGTGAAACAGGTGTAAGTGAAGGAGTAATTGATGCTGGTGCCGAGTTTATAAGAAACACAAGTAAAGAAGCTGTAAGAGATATTATAGCAGATGATGAAAATATAACAAAAATAAGAGAAAGCCTAAAAGAAGGAAAAAGTGCTGGTGATGCTGTAGCAAGTATTGTAGAAGATACAACAACTTCTCAAAAAATAAATTTATTTGTAAAAATTTTACTCGCAAATAATATTATAAGAGCAACTTTAATAATAATAATTGTATTATTCTTATATTGTACTATTACAAGATGTGTTATATACAAAAAAGCAGGGAAAAACTGGTTTGCAGGTATAATTCCTTTTTACAGACAAGTTACAATGTACAAAGTATGTGGTCTATCACCTTTTTTAATGCTTTTATGGTTAATACCTATTTTGGGCTGGATAGTTATGTTTGTGCTTGCCATTATGAAGAGAATACTTTTAGCAGAGAACTTTGGAAAAGGTGGTTTATTTGGTATAGGTATTTTAATACTTCCACCAATATTCTATTCT
>CALYBF010000079.1 GCA_944393755.1 uncultured Clostridia bacterium
ATAGAGGATAAAAAAGGTAATCAATTTGTATGGATACCAGTAAGTGATATAAATGATATGGCACAATGTTCTAAAACAGACGGCAATTGTATATTAGACATAAATGAATTAAAATGTAAAACACATAATTCAACTGAAATAGTTGGCAAATTATATGCAACAACTACAGGCGAAAGTTTTGGAACAGCAAATACAACATATAACCCTAATAGTGGTTTAAGAGAACCAGCGGTAGTAACAAATAGCAGTTCTGGGACAGGAACGTCTTATGACGGAAGTTCTACTAATATTTCAAAATTGGGTTATGGTAGTACTTCGGAATTTTTAACAGCATTAAAAACTCAATATAAAGAAATGGCAACAAGTGTAGCAAAATATAAAGGTTTTTATGTAGGAAGATATGAATTAGGTTTAGAAGAAGATACACCTGTAAGTAAAAATGCAAGCGATAATGGTGGTACAGTAACAACAGCAAGTGCAAGCAATTCTAAAACATATATGTGGTATGGCTTATATAAAAAATGTTTAGAATATACAGTACCAGAAACAAATAATTCATCTGTTACAAGTTCAATGATATGGGGAAGTCAATATGATGCAATGATGAATTTTATGAAAAGAAGAGGAAAAGAAAGTGCTATAAAATCAACTAATAATGATTCTATTCAAAACAATAGTTATGTAACAGGAACAAAAGAAACTGATGTAATTTTAAATGTATTTGATTTATATGCTTGCCATTACGAATGGACATTAGAGGCTTACTCTTACTACTATCGTGTTCATCGTGGAGGTTATTCTGGTGGTAGCTCTTCTCCTTCTTCTAGGTACGGCAACTGCTATCCTACGATTCCCTACATAGACTATTCTTCTCGCCTCACTTTATATATAAAGTAGCACTAAGTCGCTAGTTGAGCCTAACGACTAAATTTGTACTTGAAAAAATGCTTTTAATTTGTTAAAATACTAAAGAGAGTGGAGGTAGAAATGAGAATACGTTATAAGAAATGGGCAAGAGGAGAATTAGAAGCAAGTAAATTTTATGAAGATGAACCAGAAAAATGGAAAGGTAAATGGTGTGAGCATTTTGAAAATTCAAAGTTACCATTTATGTTAGAATTAGGTTGTGGGAAAGGAACATTTATTTCAAAGCTAGCAGTTGAGAATTTAGATGTAAATTATTTAGCAATAGACTTGGTAGATGCAATGCTAGGGCTTGCTAAAAGAAATGTAGAAGCAAGTTATTTAGAAGCAGGAATTGAACCCAAAAATGTAATCTTAACTAGGTTTGATATAGAAAGAATAAATTTAATATTAGATAAAGCTGATAAGGTAGAAAGAATATATATAAACTTTTGTAACCCTTGGCCAAGAGGAAAACATAGAAAAAAGAGATTAACACATACAAAACAATTAGAAAAATATAAAGAATTTTTAGTACCAGGTGGAGAAATATATTTTAAAACAGATGATGATGAACTATTTGAAAGTAGTTTGCATTACTTTGATGAAAGTGGTTTTAGTGTTATTTCAAAAACATATAACCTACATAATGAACCTATTTTTGAAAAAAATATAGAAACAGAACACGAGAAAATGTTTTCAGAGCAGGGAATAAAAATAAAAGCTTTAATTGCTAAATTAAAATAGGAGGCTTGTTTGTAATGACAGAAAAAGACGTAATAGAACATAGAAATGATAAAGAATTTATATTAAAAGCAGTAGCAGAAAATGGAAAGTTTTTAGATCTAGTATCAAAAGAATTACAAAATGATAAAGAAGTAGTAATGACAGCTTTAGAGCAAGACCCAGAAAGTTTAGAATTTGCAAGTACAATGCTTAAAAATGATAAAGAAGTTATATTAAAAGGAGTAAAAGGTGCACCTTGGACAATATGTTATGCATCTGAAAAATTAAGAGCAGATAAAGAAGTAATATTAGAAGCTTGTAAAAAATATGGACAAGCATTATATTTTGCAAGTGAAGAATTAAGAGCAGATAGAGAAGTTGTAAAATCAGCAGTTGAAAATAAAGGAATAATAATAAAATATGCATCAGATAAATTAAGAAATGATAAAGAAATAGCATTAATTGCAGTAAAACAAAATAAACAAAGTTATCATTTTATATCAGAAGAATTAAAAGAAGATGAAGATATAAAAAAACTAGTGGAATAATTTAAAATATAAAATGAAAAGTACAAGAAATGTAAAAAAACTCTTGTGCTTTTTTGTATTTACTTATATAATGTGTTTGGGATAAAAAATAAAAAGAAGGGAGAAGAAAAATGTCATTTATTGAAGAAATAAAAGAAAGAGCAAGAAAAGATATAAAAACAATATTACTTCCAGAAGCAGAAGATATACGTACATTAGAAGCAACAAAAATGGTATTAGAAGAAAAATATGCAAAAGTAATATTAATAGGAAACAAAGAAAAAGTATTAAATAAAGCAAAAGAAAACAATATAGATATTTCTGGAGCTGAAATAATAGAACCAGAAACATCAGAAAAATATAATGAATATGTAGAATTATTATATGATTTAAGAAAACATAAAGGTATGACAGAAGAACAAGCAAAAGAATTAGTAAAAGACCCTACACATTTTGGTATGTTAATGTTAAAAGATGAAAAAAGTACAGCAGACGGTTTAGTATCAGGAGCAGTACACTCAACATCAGACACATTAAGACCAGCACTTCAAATATTAAAAACAAAACCAGGAACAAAATTAGTATCTGCATTTTTCGTAATGGTAGTGCCAAATTGTGATTATGGAGAAAATGGAACATTTATATTTGCAGATAGCGGTTTAAACCAAAATCCAAATGAAGATGAATTATCAGAAATAGCAATATCATCAAGTGAAAGTTTTAAACAATTAGTAGGAAAAGAGCCAAAAGTTGCAATGTTATCATATTCTACCAAAGGAAGTGCAAAATCAGAATTAACAGAAAAAATGATAAATGCGACAAAATTAGTAAAAGAAAAAGCAAAAAGTTTGATAGTTGATGGGGAATTACAATTAGATGCAGCAATAGTGCCAGAAATTGCAAAATCAAAAGCACCTAATAGCCCAGTAAAGGGAGAAGCAAATGTATTAGTATTTCCTAACTTAGATGCAGGAAATATAGGATATAAATTAGTACAAAGATTAGCAAAAGCAGAAGCATATGGACCATTATGCCAAGGAATAGCAAAACCAGTAAATGATTTATCAAGAGGTTGTAGTAGCAAAGACATAGCAGGAGTAATAGCAATAACAGCAGTTCAAGCACAAAATGAGAAATAAGGGGACACCCATTTTTTGTCTCATTTTGTAAAAGTGATAATATATTTGAGACAAAAAGTGGGTGTCCCACTTTGTCTCAAAATGAAAGGAGTTAGTATGAAGGTTTTAGTTTTAAATTCAGGTAGTTCTTCTCTTAAATATCAAGTAATTGATATGGAAACAGAGGAAACATTAGCTAAAGGATATTTTGAAAGAATAGGTCAGCCAAATTCTTTTTTAACACATAAAGTAAATGGTGTTAAACATAAATTTGAGCGTGAGGCTAAAGACCACGAAAAAGCCATTGAATTTGTTTTAGATAGGTTAACAAATGACCATTATGGAGTTATTAAAAGCCTAGATGAGCTTGCAGGAATAGGACATAGAGTAGTTCATGGTGGAGAGAAGTTTTCTAAACCTGTTTTAATTACAGATGAAGTAATAGAAGAAATAAGAAGTGTAAGTAGTTTAGCACCATTACATAACCCAGCAGCAGTCTTAGGTATGGAAGCGTGCAAGAAAGTTGTTCCTAATATGAAAATGGTAGCAGTTTTTGATACAGCTTTTCATCAAACACTTCCTAAAGAAAGATATATATACCCAATACCATATGAGTATTATGAAAAATATGGTATTAGAAAATATGGTTTTCACGGTACTTCACATCAGTATGTAGCAGAAAGAGTTGCATATTTGTTAAATAAAGATATTAAAGATTTAAAAATAGTTAATTGTCATCTAGGACAAGGTGCAAGTGTATGTGCTATTCAAAACCGGAAAGTCTGTTGAAACAAGTATGGGGTTAACACCACTTGGTGGTATTGTTATGGGAACTAGAAGTGGAGATTTAGACCCTTCTGTTGTTACATATATAATGAATAAAGAAAATTTATCTCCAGAAGAAGCAGAAAATATTTTAAATAAAAAATCAGGAGCATATGGAGTATCTAGAGTTTCTGTTGATTTCAGAGACATTGAAGAAGAAGCAAATTCTGGAGGACATCACGCAAAACTTGCCCTTAAAATATTCCATAATACTGTTTCATCTTATGTTGCAAAATGCATTGTAGCTATGGGTGGTATAGATGTTTTAACATTTACAGCAGGTGTTGGAGAAAAAGGACAAGATTCTAGAGAAGCTATTTGTGAAAATTTAAAAATATTTGGCGTAAAACTAGATAGAGAGAAAAACCAAAAGATTAAAGGTATTGAATCAAAAGTTTCTAGTGAAGACTCTAAAGTTCCAGTTTATGTTGTCCCAACAAATGAAGAATTAATGATTGCTAAAGAAACTATTAAATTGTTAAATAAATAATAGAAAAAATAAAAAAATAAAAATTAAAATAATATAAAAAGGAAAGGAAGATTAAATTGAAAATTTTAGTATTAAATTGTGGTAGTTCATCACTTAAATATCAATTAATAAATATGGAGACAGAGGAAGTTTTAGCTTCTGGAAAATATGAGAGAATTGGAGAAGAAGAGGCTTTTATTACTCATAAAGCATTAGGAATTAAAAAAGAAATCAAAAAACCAGCTTATAACCATAAAGAAGCTATAGAATTTACTTTAGCACAATTTACAAACGAAGAATATAAGGTAATAAATAGTTTAGATGAAATAGATGCAATAGGACATAGAGTAGTTCACGGTGGTGAAATTTTTAAAACTTCAGCTCTAATAGATGATAAAGTTATAGAAGATATTAAAAAATGTGGTGAATTTGCACCATTACATAACCCAGCAGCTGTTCTTGGTATGGAGGCTTGTAAGAAAGTTATGCCAGGTAAACCAATGGTTGCAGTATTTGATACAACTTTCCATCAAACTATGCCAAAAGAAAATTATATTTATCCAATACCATATGAATATTACAAAAAATATGGAATTAGAAAATATGGTGCACACGGTACATCACATATGTATGTATCACAAAGGCTGGCACAAATAGAACAAAAAGATATATCAAAATTAAAAATTGTTTCTTGTCATTTAGGACAAGGTTCAAGCATATGTGCTATTAAAGGTGGAAAATCTTTTGATACAAGTATGGGGTTAACACCTTTAGGTGGTATTCCAATGGTAACTAGAAGTGGTGATTTAGATCCTTCTGTTTTAACATATATTATGAAAAAGGAAAATATTACAGCTGGGGAAATGGAAGATATTTTAAATAAAAAATCAGGAGTAATGGGAATTTCAGGTTTAGCACCAGATTTTAGAGTTATAGAAATAGCTTCAAATGAAGGAAATGAAAGAGCAAAAATTGCAATTGAGAATTTTGAGTATTCTATTGCTTCTTATATTGCAAAATATGCAAGTTTGATGAACGGTATAGATTATATTATATTTACAGGTGGAATTGGAGAAAACCAAATAAATATTAGAAAAGGTATTTGTGAAAAACTTAAATTTATGGGAGTAGAGTTAGATTTAGACGAAAATAATGTACGTGGTGAGGAAAAGATTATTTCTAAACCAGAGTCTAAAATTACAGTTTATATTATTCCAACAAACGAAGAATTAATGATTGCAAAAGAGACAGAAAAACTAATATAACCTATTGGTAAACACAATCTAAAAGAACAAAAAAATTTACTTTTTTGTTCTTTTTTCTTGACTTTTTTGTAATGCTGTGGTTAAATAGATGTTACAAGTTATAGAACAATTTTATATATTTTTCAAAGGAGTGATGTTAAATGGATAATAAAAATAATAGATTAGAGAAGAC
This sequence comes from uncultured Clostridia bacterium, assembly GCA_944393755.1. Lineage (GTDB taxonomy): Bacteria > Bacillota > Clostridia > TANB77 > CAG-508 > CAG-269. The sequence continues at coordinate 6,006 of CALYBF010000079.1, forward strand.
AAATGAAATATTAGGAAATTATAAGAGCATCATAGAAGAAAATACTATAGAAATTGTTAAATTAATAGGAAAAGTTGAAAATTTAGAAGAAAAAGTTGATTTAATGATTTTAAATCAAACTGATAATTATATAGAAAAAGTTAAACTAAAACAATTAATAGAGTCATTATGCATAAAAATATCCAATTTAAATGATAGAATTAAAGATTTAGAAAATGATTCCTTGACGGTCTAAATAAAGACCCAAATTTAATTATAAGGAGGAATTATTATGTCTGATGAAATTGCAAACACAATTCTAAAAGAGTTAAGAGCTTTTAGAACAGAAGAAGAAAAACGTTGGGAGAAAAACGAAAAACGTTGGGAAGAAAACGACAGACGCTGGGAGGAAAATGACAAGCGTTGGGAAAGGAACAACATAAGACTTGGTAGTCTAGAAGAAGCAACAAGGGAAAATACTAAATCAATTTTAACATTAACATCACAAGTAACTACTCTAGAAGTTAAAGTAAGTGATTTAGAAAAGGCAACAAAGGAAAATACGGAAAGGATAATAAGCTTAGAAAAAGCAACAAAGGAAAATACAGAGAGAATAACAAGCTTAGAAGGTAAAGTAGATAGTTTAGAAAAGGTAACAAAAGAGAACACAGAAAGAATAACAAGTCTAGAAGGTAAAGTGGATAGTTTAGAAAAAGCTACTAAAGAAAACACAGAAGGAATAAATAAAATTATAAGAGATAGAAAAGTTAGCAGAAT
>CALYBF010000080.1 GCA_944393755.1 uncultured Clostridia bacterium
ATTGGTATAATCATTGGGTTTCTTTTTGTTTTTGCAAATACATAATCTCTTAAATTTTCTCTTACTGTTGATTTTATAGTTGACCAGTCTCTAATTCCATTTTCTTCACAGTTTCTTATTTCTTTTCTTACTACTGCTTTAACTTCGTCCATTAAGTTTTCTGATTCTCTTACATATACAAAGCCTCTAGATATTACATCTGGTCCTGCTATAACTTCTCCTGTTCCTGAGTCCATTGTTAATACTATTATTATTAAACCATCTTGTGATAGATGTTGTCTATCTCTTAAAACAATATTTCCAACATCTCCAACTCCTAAACCGTCTACTAATATTCTTCCATTTGGAACTACTCCAGTAAATTCTACACCATTTTCATTTATCTCTAACACTCTACCATTTTGCATCATAATTATATTGTCTTTTTCTATTCCCATACTTTGAGCTGTCTCACTATGTGCCACAAGCTGTCTATATTCTCCATGTACTGGTATGAAATATTTTGGTTTTGCTAAAGCTATTATTAATTTTTGTTCTTCTTGACAAGCATGTCCAGATACGTGAACATCTTCTAGCGAACTATATACAACTTCTGCTCCTATTTGCATCAAATCATCTATTACTTTTGATACATATTTTTCATTTCCCGGTATTGGTGTTGCTGAAATTATTATCAAATCATTTGGTGTTATTTTTACTTTTCTATGTTCACCATTTGCCATCCTTGTTAGTGCTGACATTGTTTCTCCTTGGCTTCCTGTTGTTATTATTACTAATTGCTCATCTGTATAATTTTTTATCATATCAATATCTATAAATAAATTTTCAGGGCACTCAATATAACCAAGCTCTCTTGCAGTTGTAATCATATTTATCATACTTCTACCACATACCGCAATTTTTCTTCCATATTTTATTGCACAATTTACTATTTGTTGAACTCTGTGAACATTTGACGCAAATGTTGCTACCACAATTCTTTTTGTACAATGTAAAAATAGTTTATCAAAAACATCTCCTACTGATTTTTCTGACATTGTGAAACCTTTTCTCTCACTATTAGTACTATCTGACATCAATGCTAAAACACCTTGATTTCCAAGTTCTGCAATTCTTCCTAAATCCATTATTTTTCCGTCTATTGGTGTAAAATCTACTTTAAAGTCTCCTGTGTGTAATATTGTTCCTGCTGGTGTTGTTATTCCAAGCATTACTGAATCAGGAATACTATGCGAGCTTCTTATAAATTCCACTCTAAAATATTTTCCCAAACTAAAAGTTTGACCTTGATTTATTTCTATTAATTTTGTAGAATTTACCAAATTATGTTCTTCTAATTTGTTTCTTATTAAACCTGCTGTTAGTTTTGTTGCATAAATTGGGATATTTATTTTCTTTAATAAATATGGTACCGCTCCTATATGGTCTTCATGTCCATGTGTTATTACTAGACCTTTTATCTTATTTACATTTTGTTCTAAATATGTGATATCTGGTATTACTAAATCAACACCTAACATATCATCTTCTGGAAATGATAGACCACAATCTACTACAATCATCTCATTTTCATATTCAAAAACTGTTATGTTTTTTCCTATTTCGTGCAAACCACCTAGTGGTATTATTTTTAATTTTGAAGCTTTAAATATTTCTTTTTGAATATTTCTTTTTTTATTCTTGTTTTCAGCTCCTAATTTTGTATTTCTTTTTCTAGTTTGTGTTAAGGTTTCTTTCTTTTCTTCTCCTTCTTTTTTATTTACTTTCTTTACATTTGTTCTTTTTACTTGTGAGTTTGTTCTCTTATTAGTTCTCACATTTTTCTTACTGTTATTTTCAAATTTTTCTTCTGACATTAAAATCTCCTTTCTCTTTATTTATTTTATAATTTCATTAAATTCTTAATAAACTAGATTAACCTAGTTTTAAAATCTTATGTACGCAAAAATCAAGTTTATAATTTTATTATAAACTACCTTTTTATTTAATTTTCCGCTCACAAAATTATTATATACCTAAATTTTTTAGTTAATACATAATTTAGGTTAAAGTTTTAAAAATCTCATTTTAAAGCAACTAATTGCTAACAACTGTTTTTTATTATACTATATTTTTTTTTAAAAGTCAAATTTAACTTAATCTATAAGTTTATCTGACATTTGTGGTGTAATTCATTTCTTTTTATTCATTATTTATTTTACTAATACCCTCTGTTTATTTTTTGATTTTTCCTATATAGCATCTAAATTTAGTTAAACAATCGGTCCTTCATTTATTTTCCCTTCTACTTCTCTAATCTTTTTCTCCCTAATCTCATATTTTCCAGTTGTTTTATCTATTGTTATTGTCTTCTTATATAGGATTATATTATCTTTTAATCCATAGTCTCCAAGCACAACATCAAAATAATAACAAGAATATTCATATTGATTTTTATTTTCCTTAATATCTGGTTGTAACATCTTATAGCTTCTATTTTCTACTTGAGAAATATATTCATATGTATTTAAAAATTCTTTAATTTTATCTTTATTATTTATAATATTTATATCAATAACTTTATTATCAATATCTAAAACTGATTTTTTAAAAAATAAATATGTATCTTTAAATACTAAATCTCCACTCATTTGTCTATGTGATACATATTCATAATAAATAGCATAATAGTAATCTGTTTCTTCTACGAGCTCATTTTTTATAATTTCAGTATTATCAGATTTCCCTATATCAGCTACTTTTTCTAGTGCATCTTTAAGGCTACTAGCACTCTTATATGGATATTTATATGATTCTATTTTGCTATCAACAATTCCACTATTTTTAGGCATATCGTAAAACAAATTAGCAAGTTGAGAATTACTTAATATATTCAAATTTATTTTATAAATATCCATTTCATTTATATCTATTTCTTCTGTTCGTTTAATTATTAAAAAAGCAATGATAATTATAACGCATATAATAAGTACCATGTATATAATTAATTTTCTCTTCATTTTACACCATCTCCCCTTACTATTTGTACTGTTATTATATCAATAATTATATACTTATGCAATATTTAACTATTTGTAATTTAAATTCATTTTAATATTTTGCCATAAAAAAGAACCCTCTTTATTAAACTTTTTTGTCTAATACTTTGGGTTCACTCATTTTCCTTAATTATTTTTATGTTTCTAATTATTGATTTTGATTATTTTCTCCTCTTCCTTCTGGAAGTGCATCTGAATAATCAAGTACTATTCTTATTTTTGTTATAGCTTTGATTGCTCTTACAAATTTGCTATTTTTAATTCTTTGCCATAAGCTTGGTTTAGCTTCAAATGTTGTTTCTTGTGTATATTGTTGTTGTTCCTCTACATTATTTACTACTGCTTCTTGTGGCTCTTCTACTACTACTTGTTGTTCTGTTACTTCTTCTAGAGGTGTTGGTATAGATTTTAATGCATCTGCTATTTCAATTCCAATATAACTTAAAGCTTTTGATCTATCTTCTATTCTTTCCATATCTATTTCAATATGTAAATTAGACTCTAAATTATTTATTCTAGCATTTAAAAGCTTCATAGCATCTTGGTAATTTTGAGATGTTGTTCCTTTAGCTTTTCCAACGATATTTAATGTTTCTATTATATCTTCCCCAAAGCTATCTTCTAAATTTTTTACTTTATCTTTCCAATCTTCCTCTTTTTCTTCTACAGCTTCTAAAGCTTCTTTTAATCTTCCTGCTAAAGCTATATTTTGTTCTCTTTGTCTGATTAGTTCTTCTATTTTTTTAGTATTTTCTTCAAATTGGTTTGTTGCAAACTCAACTAAACCATAAGCTGCTTTATATACGCTTGCTGGAAAGTTTTTCTTTTTTGGATATTCAATTAAATAAGTTTTTATAGATTCAACTAGGTCTTTAAAATATGTATCATCTTCTAGTTGAACTATTTGTTTTTTGCTCTTAGGGTTTATTAATTTTTGAACCTTTTCTATATTCATTAATATTTTTTCTTCTGTGATAACCATTCTCACATTTACTATGCCAGATTTAGACATTGTAAATTACCTCCTTTTATCTTACGCATATTTGCCTTTGCTTTCTTTATTATTATACATTAACCTACAAAAAACTACAAGATAATACCCTTTATTTTTTTATTAAATTTTTGTTACAGAAATATTACAAAAATATTACAAAGTTTCAAAAAGAACTAGGGAAAGCTATTCTTAGCCTTCCCCATTTACTATAATACTGTTTTTATTTCTTCTGCTCTTTTAACTTTTTGTGTTGTTGTTTTTATTAATTCTTTATCTGTAACGATTATATCTCTTACATATTTGTATGCTGGCATTTGTTTATTTACTTTTTTTACTTCTTGCCAAATTTTTTCTTTTATTTCTTCTTCATTTGTTGTTCCAAAAACCTCTCCTGCATTTTCTTTGTCATAAACTATTTTTGCACATATTTTGTAATCTCCATCATCTTCTGGTCTTCCATATACAAAACTTTCTTTTACACCTTCTATTTTATTTATTAAAATTTCTAATTCTTCTGGATAAATATTTTTACCGTTTTTTAATACTATTACAAATTTCTTTCTTCCAGATATAAATATATATCCATCTTTATCTATTTTTGCTAAATCTCCTGTATGAAGCCATCCATCTTCTAATGTTTCTTTATTTGCTTCTTCATTATTATAATATCCTAGCATTATTGAAGGTCCTTTTGCTAAAAGTTCTCCTATTCCGTCTTCATTTGGGTTATCTATTTTAACATCTAAACTTGGAAAAGCTTTTCCTATTGATCCTAATCTTCTATATTTATCATCTTCTGCTGCAATTACTGGTGAGCTTTCTGTTAAACCATATCCTTGGTACATTGTAAAACCTAAATCATTAAAACCTTTTTCTGCTTCTGGGTCTAATGCTGCACCACCTGCTACGAATAGCCTTACTTTTCCACCTAATGTTTCGTGTATTTCTTTAAATAATTTCTTTCTAATATCTATACCAAATTTTAATAAGAAACTACTTATTTTTATACCTTTTTTTACAGTTTCTAATTTACCTTTTTTTTCAATTCCTTTCATTACTTTTCTATACATTGCTTCAAAAAGTATTGGAACTGATATCATTGCTGTTATTTGATATTCCTTAATATTTTCTGCAATATGGCGTATTCCATCACAAAAAGCAATTGAACCACCAGTAGATATTGGATATAAGAAACCTACTGTACACTCAAATGTGTGATGTAGTGGCAAAAATGATAAAAATCTATCTTCAGGTGTTACTTTTATTACAGATGTAATATCTTGAAGGTTGCTACAAATATTTTTATGTGATAACATTACTGCTTTTGATATTGCTGTTGTTCCTGATGTAAATAACATTATACCCATTTTTTCATTATCAATTTCTGCATCTAAAAATTCTCTATTTCCTTCTTCTAGTAATTTTCTTCCTTCTTCTGTTAATTCTTTTTGCGATAATATACCATTTTCTTCTTTTTCCAAGTCCATTGAAATAAAATATTTTAAGTTAGTATTTTTTTGTTCTTTTATTCTGTTCATTACTTCATCATATTTTTTAGAATAAAATACTGCTTCTACTTCTGAACGAATTATTAAACTTTCTATTTCATTATTTGGAAGAGCTTTATCTAAAGGTACTATTACTCCAGTTCCTGTAGCTACTGCTAAATAATCTACCGCCCACTCATATCTATTTTCTGATATAACTGCAATTCTCTTATCTTTTAGTCCCATTTCTACTAATTTAGTTCCTAAAGCATTTATTTCATCTCTAAACTCTCTATGTGTAATTTCTCTAAATTTACCGGGTACGTCTGTTCTAAAGATATATGCTGGTCTATCACCATATTTTTCTCCTGATTTTTTTAACATATCTTTTAAATCTTTAAATTCTACAAATTCGTGAATTGGTTTTCTCATATTCTATTTCCCCTTTACTTTTAACCCTTCTACTACAGTATTTTCAAATTCTTTATATAACTTCATAATGTCTATTTCTTTATTATTTCTTATTTTATAAACTAGACTAGAAGCTATTAAACCATATATTTCTGAAGCAATCACTTGAGCATTTCCTTTTTTTATTTCTCCTTTATCCATACCTTGCTGTACTATTTCTTCTATCTTATTTATATATGATAAAATATATTTTTTACAAGTTTTATTTCTTTCTCCCTTTCCCCAGAATTGAGTAAGAAATATTGTTATTAAATCTTCATATTTTGCAACTATCTTTATTTGTATTAATATAATTGCTTTTATTTTATCAATATAATTAGGAAATTTTGCTGTTTTTATATCTATACTATTTTGTAATAGCTTTATTCCTTCTTCAACTAAAAAATTAAAAATTTCTTCTTTGCTTGAAAAATGATAATAAAGTGTACCTTTTGCTACTCCTACAGTTGCTGTTATTTCTTCTATACTTGTTGCATCATATCCTTTTTCTGCAAATAGTTTCATTGAAGTTTCAAATATTTTTCTTTTGGTTTTATTCATTTTTACCACCTTTCGTCTTGTGATAACTGATTATTATTATATATATTTTTATTAAAGTTTGCAATAGTTTTATATTAATTTGAACGACTATTCGAAATTTTTTTCTTATTAAGAATTTTACTATATACATACTTTTGTTAACATCACTATTTTAAATTTTTTGAAAAAAAATAAGATGTCTTCACATAAAAACATCTTATTTATCTTTTTATATTGGTAGCGAAGA
>CALYBF010000081.1 GCA_944393755.1 uncultured Clostridia bacterium
AGAGAAGATTTATATAAAGCTTATATGAAAAAAATGATTTTATCTACTGCTGGTACTGACATAACATATAAAAATATCGGACTTACACTTATGGCACCTGATTTTGAAGAAATTTCACATATGATTGATGTTTGTAATAATTTTGGTATTAAATACAATTTAATAGACCCTTCTAATTCAAACTCAGTAGGACTTAACCCTTTTGTTTACGAAGATTCTTCAAAAACAGCTACAACTATATCTGCTGTTATAAAATCTATGTATAATACAGCACACTCAGATGTTGATGAAGCTTATAAGGAAGATATAGTTATCCAAGCAATTGAGAATTTAGTTGTTTTATTAAAAGAGGTATATCCTCGAATTAATGAAGGTAAACTTCCTAATATGGAAGATATGCTTAAAATGTTTACTAATTTTGAATTAATAGAAAAGATGTGTAAAATATTAGAACATGAAATAGAAAATGATGAATTTGCTAAAGATAAATATCGTGTATTACTTACTTATTTTAAAAAGAATTTTTATAGTGATGCACCAGCAAAATCTAATATGGAAAAATATATATATTCAGTTGTTAGCCAATTAGATAATTTACTTAGAATTCCTGGTATTAAAGGTATTTTATGTAATAGATATAATAATATTAATTTTGATGATGCACTTAAAAACTCAGAAGTTATCTTTATTTGTACAAGACGTGGTGATTTGGGAGCTGCAGGCTATAAAGCCTTTGGTCTATTCTTCTTAATTACTATGCAAAACTCAGTTTTAAGAAGACCTGGTGTTGAATCTTCTAGAGTACCTTATTTTGTATATATAGATGAATTTTCTGATTTCATTTGTAAAGATACTGAAGCTATGTTTACAATGTATAGAAAATATAAAGTTGGAACTACTATTTCTGTACAAAGTTTACAACAATTAGAAACACCTGAACTTCCAGTTAATTATAAAAACACTATTTTATCAAACTGTGCAAGTAAAGTTCTAACTGGAAACGCTGCATATGATGAATTGGTTTGGTGGGAAGGTGAATTTAGTAATCATAGAGAGTGGTCATATGTAAATAGTATGGATATGGAAAAAATGGAATATGATTCTAAATATGGAAATGTAAAATGGGAATTTGTCGCTAACTTTAAAGCTGGTAAACTCCAAGCTTTGGGTGCTAAAGATTGTGCTTACAAAATTAGAGCAGCAAATGGTAAATCTATGGTAGGTCCTGCAAAACTATCTTTCCTAGAATCTAAATATAAAGAACCTCATAAAGTTAAGACTTTTGACTTTGGTAAATATTCAGACGGTGTTACAACAGACACAGAAGATGATGATACAGCAAGTCGAATTCATAAAAAATTCAACCCAAGAAATGTTAATTTTAGAGATAAAAATAATGAAATTGATCCTATTCAAACAGATACAACTGATTCTAAATATTTATTTGATAACCAAGATGCTATAGTTGTTAATTTTAGAAGAAAAAAGAAAGAATAGATTTAAACAAAAAATAGAAAAAATTTTTTCTATTTTTTGTTTTATGTTGCATTATAATTTATTAAACAATTCATCGGATCGGTAAAATTGACATTTTTCTTCAGATATGATATTATATTAGTGTAGCGATATGCTTTGTACATTGAAAAGGAGGAAATTGTATGGACTTCACTACAGCTTGGTTAACTACTAATCGGACCTGTAACAATCGTTGTCAGTGGTGTTATGCTTTAAGTACTCTAAACAGGAATTCTTCTATGCCTTTGGACAAAGCCATTTCTTTGGTCGACGCATTGTATGAAAGAAACGTTAAAAGAATTGTTTTAATAGGTGGTGAACCTACTATCTATTCTCATTTTATTGAACTAATTTCATATATACGTTCTAAAGGTATGCGAGTATCTGTTGCAACAAACGGCAGAAGATTTTCTGATTTAGCCTTTACTAAAGCTGTCCTAAATGCTGGTATTAATGGTATTGATATTTCCATAAAGGGGCTTTCTGAAGAAGAATATTTTATTAATACCTCTTCATACGGGTTAAAAGAAATGCTCCAAGGTTATCAAAATCTTATATCTTTGGGCTTTACACCTTCTGTTTCCTATGTTTTTGTTAATGATGATAGTGAAAATTTGGACAATTTAATAAACTTTATCAACTCTAATTCGATTTCATTGTTTAGTTTTCAATTTGTAAAACCCGTATTAGGCTCTTCATCGAATGAAAATTCCTTCGATTTGAAAGATATGGGTAAATTTGTTGGTGAAATTTATAAAAGAATGTCCAAAACTTCTATAAAATACTGCATAGAAATCTCTTTTCCACTATGTCTCATTGATCAAACAATTCTAGAAAAACTTTCTGAGGAAAACAGAATTATAAACTGTTGTCACGTCCCCCGTGGATCCGGAATTAATTTTGATGAAAACTTCAAAATTATTCCGTGCAATCACTTTGCAGATTATCCTTTTTCTGACAGACCAGTTGACCCTTTTACTCCTTCTTCTATAGAAGAAATAATGAAATCTGATATAGTAACAAGATTTAGACATTTAGCGAGATCTTATCCTTCTCTTAAGTGTCAATCGTGTAATCTTTGGGATCAATGTGGTGGTGGATGCTTTACACGTTGGCTATCACTTGATCCTAATGATTATATACTATAAGCTTCTGAAATTTGAAAGGAGGGGAAATTCAATGGAAGCCTGTCTGTCGAGTTTGCTGGACGGTTATAATGGCACAACTATAATTGCACCTATTGCAATTGGCGTTCGTGCAAAATTGAGAAGAGCATCTCAATTTTTGCATTATGACTGTCACTGTGGTTCTGACGATTGTACAGACTGTTACAATTGTCATTGTGGTTCCGATGACTGTACAGATTGCTATGATTGTCATTGTAGTTCTGATGACTGTAGTGGTGACTGTATAGGTCCTTCACGGCTGTAATTTTATAGCCAAAGGTAGCAGAAGAAACATTTTCTTCTGCTACCTTTTTTAAAATTGTATTCCTAAAATTTGAATAAAAATTCCAGATAATACACCTATTGCATATAATAATGCAGTTATTTTTAAATTTTGCCTTATTCCCTTATTCATTTTAAATAACACAATTAGTCCTACTCCTGCTCCTACAAGTAAACCTGATATCATTGTAGAAATAGGTATTACATTTTGTAAATATAATTGTGTAAGTATTACAGAAGAAGCACAATTTGGAATTAAACCTATAATTCCACCAAGTACTGGTCCTAATATTACATTTGATTGTACAAAATTTCCTATTGTTTCTTCACCTACTAAATGTATTATTATATTAATTACAAATGTAATTATCAATATAAAAACAAATATATTTATTGTATGTTTTAAAGCTGATTTTAAAATTCCTTTTTCACAATGACAATGTTCTTTTTCACATAAATCTATTATTCTTTCTTCTTCACTATCTTTTTTTCTTAATCTTAAAACAAAGTCAATTACAAAACCTGCTATCATACCAATTAATATTTTTATTCCTAATATTTTTAAAAGTGTTATAATAGAAGCTCCTTCTGAGATAAAAATTGGTATCATTTCATCAGATGTAGACAAATAAACAGATATCAAGGTTCCTAATGTTATTACTCTTGCCGCATAAAAATTAGTTGCTACAACTGAAAAACCACATTGTGGAACTGCTCCTAATACACTTCCTATAAATGGTCCAAATTTTCCTGATTTTTTTATTATATCTTTTGTTTTATTGCTTGTTTTATGTTCTATATACTCCATTATTATATATGTAATAAATAAAAATGGTAATAATTTTATACCATCAATTAATGTTTCTTCTATAATTTCTAACATAATTTTTCTCCTTTACCTTTTTTATAATAGCATATTTTTTTAGAAAAGTAAAGGAGAAAGAACTTTTTAAGCTCTTTCTCCTTTTTATGGGACCTTCTAATCAGAAGTATCTACAACAGAAATGCCGTAGAGTTCTTCCAGATATGAAATAGGAATTACGTATTCTGCTGTATCCCCTCTTGGGTTCCAGCTTCTACTACTATATCCCATTTCTGTAAGTCCGATAGAGATGCTATCATCTCCACCTTCTTCAAGTACATTGATAACAAATTCATCATCATTTGAGATTCTGTACCTGAAGAATGGATCTCCAATAGTTGCAATTCGCTTGCACTCAAGCTCAAGAAGTTTAAGCATTTGGCTATGTACCTTCTCTAGCTCTTCTATTGAAATTTCATAAAGCCTTGCTTTATCTTTCCCAGACTTGCCCGAACTTACATATCCAGCCTCTTCCACTTTGTGGATATTTTCTGGAGTTGCATCAGATTCTCTGATTACAATTCCTAACATCCCTGGACTTTGCTCGAACATCCGAAATCTAATACCCAACTTGTTTAGTCTCCACGTCTCCAGTTGTAGATTTTTGGTAATTTCCATTGTCCCTCCTATATTTAGAGTATATTAATACTGCATCTTTAATTATAGCACTTTATTTTTATTTAGTCAAATTATAGAAATTGCAAAGAAGGGAAAAACAATAAGTTTCCCCTTCTTTGTTTTTATTTCAGGATAATTATCCCTCCCATTGGCTCTAGATAATTTTCTCCAGCATTTAGAGTGAATTTTCTTCCTCTTTCTTTAAAATATTGAGGAATATCAATATCTCTTCTTTGATCTCCTCTATTTATTGCAACAAACACAGAATTTTCTTTGTTTGCTCTTGTAAAGCAAACTACATCTTGGTCTGCATACAAAACATCAAATTGGCTTTCTCCACCATAATAAAGTTTTCTAAATTTACCAATTTCCTGGTAAAATTTTAGTAAATCTTTATCCCATGTACTTTCATCCCAGTTAAAACATTTTCGATTAAATGGATCTTTATATCCATGTATACCTACTTCTGTTCCATAGAAAACACATGGGATTCCTGGCAAGAAATATTGCAAGATAACTGCTAGTTTTAGACGTCTCTTTGCATTTTCATAGTCTTCTCCTTCTAGTTTATCGTTATCAAACTCAAACTTTCTAAACTCATCTGTCAAGAATCTATCTCCCACATGCCACGGCGAGCCTTCTTTATCTATCTCCCAAATTCTATCTGGGTTATCTCTAACCAATTTCATTGAAAGAATTGTTAGTGCTCTTACCATATCATGTGTATCAAGAGAATTGAACATTGTATCAATCGTTTTTTGGGGATAAATTTCTAGAATATTATATATTCTAGTTGCAAATTCTTCTCCTCTACCGTATGCAATAAATTTTAATATTGCATCTGTAAAAGGATAATTAGTAGGACAATCTATTCCTCTTCCCAATACATCAATTGGTACTTTATGCCAATATTCTCCTAAAATCAAATGACTTCCATATTGGTTAGCTCTATTTCTAATACCTTCCAACACATGAAGTCCAAGCTCACTTGCAAGGTCAAGCCTAAAACCATCAACATATGGTGCAAATTTTGCTACTACTCCATTTTCACCATATACATATTCTTGGTATTCCTTGCTATCTTGGTTAAAAATCGGCATATCTGTAAAGATTCCATACCAGCACCTATAACTTCCATTTTCAAAAAAGAACCAATCTCTATACTTTGAATTTGGATTGTTTAGTGCTTCTTGGAAGATTGGGTTATCACTACTACAATGGTTAAAAGCAATATCTAGTATAATGTGCATACCTAGCTCATTTGCTTTTTTATGTAGTCTATCTAGCTGGAAGAAAGTTCCTGCATCTTGGTCTATTTCCATATGATTAGTAGAAGCATATCTTTCATATCTATAAAGACTTTCATTTATAGGAGAAAGATACACTATATCTACAGATAGACTTTTTAGGTAATCTAAATGTTCACAAATTCCTTCTATATTTCCACAGAAGAAATCGTTGTTGTGAAAATTACCAAATCTATCTCTTCCCCAATCTGGGAACTCACCCCAACATCTATAATTCCGTCCAGTTCTTTTTTCTTCTTCTTCTCCTCCTCGTGCAAATCTATCTACAAAAATTTGATATGCTATTCCATCTATTGCCCAACTTGGAATTTCAAAACTAGGTTCTATTACAAGAATTCTCCAATATGGTGATTCCTGAGAAATCTCCATTACATCTGGAGTTTTTGTTTGTCTATTAATTTTTATTGCTTTCCTTTGCCCATTAATTTCCAAACAAAAGAAGAAATAATAGTTACCAAGATTTTCAAATTGTACAGTTGTGCAATATTTGCCTATACCATTTATTTCTTCTACTCTTATCATTTGTTTAATTATTGATGTGCTTTCCCATAGCCGATTAAATAGTACTTCTACATTTCCTATCCAACCAAGTGAATTTGGAATTTCAAGTTCTATTTGAAATTCTTTTCCTCTCTCTATTTGATGACTGTTTGAAGTTGCCACTTTAATCGCTTGCATTTTCTGTCCTTTCTCTAAAAAGCTGTTATTATCTTAAGCTATACCAAAGCTTATATGTCTAATCTACTACAAGCATTTTTTATTGTCAAGTATATTTTTTAGTTTTTAACTATTTTAAGTATTTCACTTAAAGCTATTCCCGTTCTTTCTGCTATTTCTTTAGCTGACATTTTGCTTTTAAATAATGATTTTATTATATTTTCTCCAAATTTTTTACCTTCTTTTCTACCTTCTTTTCTAGCCTCTTTTATTTCTTCTTTTCTTACTTTTTTTCCTTCTTCTTCTATTATTTTGACAAATGCTTT
>CALYBF010000082.1 GCA_944393755.1 uncultured Clostridia bacterium
AGACATTATTTTATAGATTATGCAATGGAAAATGATGCTATATATGTACATTTTGGACAAAGTCCACAAGCACAAAGCGATATAAAAAAATATAGTATAAACGATATAAATGGAATAGCAGAAGATGGAACAACTTTCTGGAGAGTAAAGGATAAATATGCACCACATAATGCAGTAACAAGTACAGAAAAATTATTAAAATCAGCACAAAATAAAAAATATAGAACAACATCTGATGAAACTTCTGTATTAAATTATGTAACAGATGAAGTGAATTTAGAAAATGGAGAGCCAGCAACAGAAGTGATAATACCACACTCACAACTTCAAGATGTAGAATATTATTATGACGAAGAAAATAAAGTTTATGAAAGATATGCAAGAGAAGAAGAACAAGTTGATTGGGACACAGAAAAAACAATAACTGTAAAAAATATAATAATAACATATTGTGATAATTATACATTATCAGATACAGAAAATAAAGGAAGACAAGGCTTAAAAAATATAGGAACATTTGACGGATATTATATTACAAATGGTAGAGCAATACCAATTAAATGTATAAAAGAAGCAAGAGACGAGAAGACTATATATCAAGATTTAGAAGGAAATGTAATAAAAGTAAATGATGGAAATACTTTTGTACATATATGCCCAACTAATAGAAAAGTAGAAATTGTAGGACCAGTAGAAGAAAGTGCTGGAAATACTACAGCTAATAATACTTGAAAAATAAATAAAAGAAAAGGTGTAGAAAAATGAATGTTTATGATACAGCAAATAGATTAGCAGGAGAAATAAAATCTTCTGAAGAATATGTAAATTATAAAATGGCAAAAGAAACTTTAAATTTAAATCATAATTTAAAAGAAAAAATGGATAAGTTTGAAAAATTAAGATATGAAGTACAATTAGAGATGATGCAAACTGGTAAAAACAATGAAGAAAAATATAAAGAAATGCAAAAAGAATATGCAGAATTAGTAGAAAATGAAGAGGCTAAAAGATTTTTTGAGGCTGAAACAAAGTTTAATATTTTAATTGCAGATGTAAATAAAATAATTGGCGAAGCAATAAGAGATGTTATGCAATAACAACAAAAAAATAAGGAGTTTTCCTTATTTTTTTTCATCTTTTAATAATAAATTTAACATTTCTGGATAGATTTTAGTTGCATTTTTATTCCAGTTGTCAACGATTTTTTTAGCTCTATCTCTAGAACCTACAAAGGTTTTTATCTCAAAAATTGTTTCATTATTTTCAATGATTTTACATTTAACAGTATAATCATTTTCATTTTTAGGCATAAACTCAGCTATAACAGAACCTTCATTTTCAATAGAAGAAAAATCTTTATTAAAAACATAATCTGCTTTCAATTTTAACAAACCTGGTAATACATTTTTGGTAAGTGTATATGCATTTTTTCCTTCTTCTGTAATTTTTATTACTTGTTCTTCTTCTTTAGTATATGTACCTACTAATTTGGAATCAATTAAATCTGTTAAAATTTGTTTAAAAATAAAATAGTTTATGTCATTTATCGAATTTATCAATTTAAACAAATCATCTTGTTTTATATCATTATCAATAAGATTTAATATGTATAAGATTAAAACCTTATTTTCTGCCAAAGTAGTAGTATTATCTGAATTAGAACTCATAAATAAACACTCCTTACTTTGTTTTTCTTTGAAAAGTATATCACATTTAACAAAAAAAGTAAATGAAAAAAACATCAAAAAAATAATTAAGAAAAATTTCTAAAACATTTGACAAACGAATATATTTAGTAGATAATGGATATGTAAAATATTAAAAAATAAAATTAAAAAAAATACAAAAAGAAAAGATAAAGGCTTTAAAACACAAAGGAGGAATAAAAAATGTATGTATTTAATAGGATAACAGTTAACCCACAATTACCAAAAAGAATAGAAAAATTATCAGAAATTTCAAATAATTTATGGTGGTCTTGGAACACAGAATTTTTAAGATTATTTCAAAGAATAGATGGAGATTTATGGGAGAATTCTAATAAAAACCCAATTAAATTTTTAAAACACGTATCACAAGAAAGATTAGAAAATGTAGCAAAAGATGTTAATTTCTTAAAAGAATATGATAAAATTGTAGAAGATTTTGAAGGGTATATGAATAGTAAGAGTACATGGTTTACTAAAAAATACCCAGAAGAAAAAGATGATTTAATTGCATATTTTTCAGCTGAATATGGTTTAGATCAAACAATACCTATTTATTCAGGTGGTCTTGGAATATTATCAGGAGACCATTTAAAGTCAGCAAGTGATTTAGGAATTCCACTTGTTGCTGTTGGCTTGCTTTATAAAAATGGGTATTTTAACCAAAAAATAGATGGAGACGGAAATCAACAAACAGAATATAATGATATTGATTTATATGACTTACCAATAAATCCTGTTAAAAATGATATTGGTGATGATTTAATTATATATGTAAAATTTCCAAAAAGAAGATTATATTTAAAAGTATGGAGTATAAAGGTAGGAAGAGTTACTTTATATTTGCTAGATTCAGATATAGAAAAAAATAACCCAGAAGATAGAGATGTAACTTTAAGATTATATGGTGGAGACCAAGAAATGAGAATTCGCCAAGAAATAGTTTTAGGACAAGCAGGAGTAGAGCTTCTTACTAAATATTTAAAACTAAAGCCAACTGTTTACCATATGAACGAAGGGCACTCAGCATTTTTAACATTAGAACTTATGAAAAATATAATTAAAGATAAGCAAGTATCATTTGATGTTGCAAAAGATATTGCAAGTTCAAAAACAGTATTTACAACACATACTCCAGTACCAGCTGGAAATGATATATTCCCACTTGATTTAGTAGAGAAATATTTTAAAGATTTCTGGCCAAGATTAGGCTTGACAAGAGAAGAGTTTTTAAGACTTGGTATGAAACCAGGAAAAGAACTAGATAATGGTTTTAATATGGGAATATTAGCTCTAAAAATCGCAGGAAAGAAAAACGGTGTAAGTAAACTTCATGGAGCAGTATCTAGAGAATTATTTGGAGAAATTTGGCCAAATATAGCGGCAAATGAAGCACCAATAGGTTATGTAACAAATGGTATTCATACTTGTTCGTGGCTTGCTCCAAGAATGAAAGAATTATTTAATAAATATCTAATACCATATTGGCAAGACAATATGTATCAAGACCAAGTGTGGGAAAAAATTAGAAATGTACCAAATGACAAGTTATGGAATATTCACAATGATAGAAAAGTAAAATTACTAAGATTAGTAAAAGATAATACTTATGAAAGATTAAGACGTTCTGGTTATAGTTATGAAGATATAAATGAAATAACTTCAAAATTAAATCCAAATGCATTAACTATAGGTTTTGCAAGAAGGTTTGCTACATATAAAAGAGCAACTTTAATATTTAAAGATTTAGAAAGAATAACACAAATATTAAATAATGCTGATAGACCAGTTCAATTAATCTTTGCAGGAAAAGCACATCCACAAGATAAAGAAGGGCAAGATTTAATTAGATATATTCATCAAATATCTATGATGCCACAATTTAAAGGAAAAATATTCTTACTTGAAAATTATAATATAGCAATGTCAAGATATTTGATAAGTGGTGTTGATGTTTGGTTAAATAACCCAAGAAGACCTATGGAAGCATCTGGAACATCAGGACAAAAAGCTTCAGTAAATGGTGTAATAAACTTTAGTGTTTTAGATGGTTGGTGGGCAGAAGGATATACTCAAAACAATGGTTGGACTATTGGAAGTAACCAAGAATATGATTCTTATGAAGCTCAAGACCAAGCAGATAGCCAAAGTTTATATAGAACTTTAGAAGAAAAAATAATTCCAACATTTTATGATAGAGATAAAAATGGAATGCCAACAAAATGGATAGAGCTTATGAAAAATTCTATTATAACAACAGGTGGAAAATATAGTACAGCTAGGATGCTTGTAGATTATACAAATAATTATTATATGCCACTTTGTAAATTAACTAAGAAATATTATGGTGATATTGACAATGTTGCAGCATTTAACTCTTGGAAAAAAGATTTATATACAAATTGGAAAGATGTAAAAATAACACAAACAGAAAATGATTTAGATAATATTACAATAGATGCTGGAAATAAAATAGAAGTGGCTTGTGAAGTAACACTTCCAAACATAGATGTCGATAATATAACAGTTCAAGTCTATTATGGAAAAATTCTAGAAAATGGAATTGTAGAAGATATAAGCATAATTCCAATGGAACTAACTGAAGAAAACCCAGAAGAAAGGAAATATTATTATACAGCAAAAATCGAATTAACAACTGGTGGAAACTATGGTTATACATTTAGGGTTATGCCAAAAAATGAAATGATATTAGAGCCAGCAAACTTAGATTTAATAAAATGGGTAACTAAGGAATAGGAGAAGTTTTCTCCTATTTTTTGTTTACAATTTACATAAATTGTGATATAATTTTTCTGTCAAAACTATTGTATTTCTAAAGTAGTTTGACATCTGGGGAAGGACATTGTTAAATAACCTTTAGAAAAGGAGGTAGAATAGGTTTTTGATTTGGTAAGTGCAAATGTAAGAAAGGCGAGAAAGGAACAAAGATGAGTAAAGACGAACTTTACGGAATTCCGAGTGAAGGTTTAGCGATTTCTCCGCTAGATGGTCGCTATTCCAACATCGGAAGGAGGTTTGCTCCGTACTTTTCAGAGTATGGACTTGTCAAGCACAGGGTATGGGTTGAGGTCAACTGGCTTATTTTCATACTAGAAAACCTTAAAGGTAGTAGTGTTCTGGAAACTTTCCCAAAGAAAAGAATTCCGGAAATTCTTAATATCTATGAGAGTTTTTCTGGTGAGTCCTTTGCGAGAGTGAAGGGAATTGAGGATACTACTAATCACGATGTGAAGGCAGTAGAGTACTATATTGATGATGAGCTAAGAGCTCTCGGGATGGATGAGCTTGTTAGTTATGTCCATATCGGATGTACATCTGAAGACATTACTAATATTGCTTATGCCAAGATTCTGAAGTCTGCACTTCAAGAAGTCTGGATTCCTGAGGCCGAGAAGCTTATCAGTGTGCTTGAAGGATTTGCAATGAGGTATGCAGATACTTCAATGCTTGGTCACACTCATGGACAACCTGCAACACCCACTACTGTAGGCAAGGAGTTTGCGGTTTATGTTCATCGTTTGAGGGAATCTTTGAAGTTTGTAAAGAGTATAGAGCCTCTTGCTAAGTTTAATGGAGCAACAGGCAACTATGCAGCAATTTCGATTGCTTTCCCAAACGTGGATTGGCCAAAGCTTAACAGAAGGTTTGTTGAAGAAAAGCTTGGTATTACTTTCAACCCTGTTACTACACAGATTGAAAGCCACGACTATATGTGTCATATTTTTGACGCAATTAGGAACTTTAACAATATTGTTCGTGACCTTGACCAAGATATGTGGCTTTATATCAGTATGGAATATTTCATACTGAAGGTTGTTAAGGGTGAAGTTGGCAGTAGTACAATGCCTCACAAAGTTAACCCAATCAAGTTCGAGAATGGAGAGTCTAATGTAGATATGTCTAATGCCATTTTTATGGCTTTGTCTAACAAGCTTTCTGTTTCTCGTATGCAGAGAGACCTTTCTGATTCTTCTTCACAGAGGAACATAGGCATTGCATTTGGATATTCACTCCAAGCTATTACTCAGACCATTAGTGGTATGGGGAGAGTTAGAGTGAATACTGAAAAGATTGCCAAAGACCTTGCAGGTAATTGGGAGGTTTTGGCTGAGCCAATTCAGACTATGCTTCGCAAGTATGGTATTCCTAATGCTTACGAGCAACTTAAGGAACTGACAAGAGGCAAGAAGATGTCTAAGGAAGATATCCATAGCTTTATCAAGTCTCTTGACGGTGTTCTCTCGTCTGAAGATATGTATACTCTTCTTGCTCTTACTCCTGAGTCCTACATTGGCTATGCTTGCCAAATTGCAGAAGAGACTGCCCAAGCTAAGTAGTTTTTCTGCAAAGTTCTACCAAGGAGCTACCCACAAAATGTGGGTAGCTCTTTTAAAGTACAGCACCTAAAATTAGAATGCCAATAATATCATTATAAATTTCATCAAACTGAGAAATAGGAAGAGGGTTTACACCAATACCTGCTTCTATTGTATAACCAGGTTTGTTAAAGTTTTGTATAAACCAATCTTTGTAACCTGCAAAACTAGAATTATAAGGAGTATCAGCAAGTAAATATCCACTAGCTTCAGAGAAGCTTTTACCTATATATTCACTATTTTCTGGTTTATAATCTTGAAATTGCCAATAAATTTCCTTACCTTGTGTGTGAAAACTAAGAACAAGTCTAAAATTATAAAGAAGAGTAAAATTATAAATAGCTAAGGCTTCAGGTTCTGTAAGAGGACCAAAACCTACAAAATCACGAGGAGAAGGCTTGTTAAAACCTTGTGAATATTTTATTTCTTTTGCTTGTTCCCAACCAGCAGGAAATTGCAGATTTAAATCAACACCTGTGGGTTTAAAAATATACCAACCGAATATGAAAACAAATAAAATGCAGTAATCATCTATATTACAGAGTATTTCAAATTAATTGAA
>CALYBF010000083.1 GCA_944393755.1 uncultured Clostridia bacterium
AAAGATAAGAATATGTATGCTATCTTAGAGTTAGTACTTGAAATGTATGAAAGAGGTTTTAATTTCTTGCCAATGGACTTATATAAATCACATAGCACAAAGTTCTTGGTAGAAGATGGAGCAATTAGACCACCAT
This sequence comes from uncultured Clostridia bacterium, assembly GCA_944393755.1. GTDB lineage: Bacteria > Bacillota > Clostridia > TANB77 > CAG-508 > CAG-269. The sequence goes on from CALYBF010000083.1 coordinate 137, forward strand.
TAAATAGTATACCAGGGCTTGGAACAGTAGCAGCAGAAGGTATTGTAAAAGCACGTGAAGAGGGAAAATTTATGTCAATAGATGATTTAAAAATACGCTCAAAAGTAGGAAATTCAGTTACTGACTTGCTTAAAAAATATGGTTGCTTAAAAGGTATGAGCCAAAGTAATCAAATGAGCTTGTTTGCATAGGGACGTTTCTTTTTGGACATTTTGTCCAATTTGGGACACATCTTTGTAGGGAATTTTAGCAAGTTTTTAGATTTAAGCTATCCTGCTTACCGGTACTTTTTCTACCCTTAATTTCCCTACGAAAAAGTACCTAATCTAAAAACTTGCTTATATATTTTATTTTTTTAGAAAGAGGAAGAAAAAAATGCAAGAGATATTTACAGTTAAAAATATAGTTATTTATTTTATTACAATTAATTTAATTGGTTTTTTTATAATGTGGTTAGATAAGAGAAAAGCTAAAAAAGGAGCTTGGAGAATACCAGAAAAAACTTTATTTATAATAACTGCTTTAGGTGGTGGTATTGGAACTATTGCGGGTATGTATACTTTTCATCATAAGACCCAAAAAATTCAGTTTGTAATAGGTTTTCCTCTTATTACAATACTTGAAGTAATAACTATTATTTGGTTTTTAGTAAAATGATTGGAATAAAAATAACAAGAATAGGTTTTAAACAATGGAGAGTGTGCTAAGGGGGAGTGTTAATGGTAGATATGCATATACACACAAAATATTCTGACGGAGATAAAACAGTGGAAGAAATATTAAAAATGTGTGAAAAAAGGAATTTGGAATACATATCAATAACAGATCATAATACTTGTAAACAATATGAAGATAGTGCAATAGATAAAGGAATTTTTAAAGGGAAAATAATTAAAGGCGTAGAAATGAACGCCGTATTTAAAAATAAGAATATAGAACTTCTAGGGTATAAAATAAAAGAAACAAAAATAATAGATAAGTGGTCTGAAAAGTTTTTTGGAGAAAAAGTTCTAAAAAAAGAACAGGAAGATTCGAAAAGAAAGTTGCTATCAATATGTGATAAAAAAGGTCTTGTTTATGATGAAAGTAAAATAGAAAAAAATATTCCACTTACAGATTATATAACAATTTACATATACGAAGAATTAATGAGACATAAAGAAAATTATGAAATATTAGGAGAATTTGCTAAATCATTAGATATATTTATAAGAAAAGGCTTAATGAACCCAAATAGTGAATATTATACAGGTTCAAATAATATAGAAAAACCACAATATAAAGACGTAATTGATGTAATACATAAAGCAGGAGGACTAGTATTTTTGGCACATCCATTTGAGTATAGGTTTGATGATACTCTTAAGTTTATAGACGAAATTAGAAAAGAAAAAGAACTAGACGGAATAGAATGTTTTCATCCTTCTGCAAATGAAGGGCAAATGAGGGCTTTAGAATTATATGCTAAAAAACATAATTTGTATATTAGTGGTGGAAGCGATTATCACGGAAGTAAGAAACCAAATGTAGAAATAGGTATTGGAAAAGGAAATTTAAATATATCTAGAAAAATAGTAGAAAAATGGATAAATATTTAGGAGTTAAAATATGTTAGGAGCAATAATAGGAGATTTAGCTGGAACAAAATATGAATATCAAGAATTTTTAGATGGAAAAAATGGAGTAATTAATTTAGAAAGAAGAAGAGAAATATTAGATTTAAATACAGCATTATTAACAGATAAAAGTTTTGTAAGTGATGATTCTATTTTAACAATAGCAGTTGCAGAAGCCATATTAAATAAAGAAGATTATGGAAAAGTGTTAAAAAAATATGGAAGAAAATATGGAGATAAACCATTAGAAAGAGAAGGTTTTTTTAAAAGTGCATTTTCACCTCGGTTTTATAAAATGGGCAAACACAGAAGGAGTAGAATATAGGAGAAGTAATGGAAATGGCTCATGTATGAGAGTATCACCAATATCACTTTTATTTGATGATTTAAAAACTGTTGAAATATAGGCAACTGCAATCCCATTGGCTTTAGACAATGGGTAGTTCACGATTCATTAAGAAAAGCGATTTCTATAGGAGGAGATACAGACACAATTGCGTGTATGGTAGGTGGAATTTCAGAAGGTTATTATGGTATTCCAAAAATATTAAGAAATAAGGCATTGGAATTATTACCAGAAGAACTAAGAGATATTTTAATAAGAGCATATAAATTCAAAAAAGAACGAAGTAAGATAGAAGTATTAGAAAGAGAATAGGAAAATTATTATGGAAAATAAATATCTATTATTAATAAACTTAGAAAAACAAACAAAGAAAGTTTATGAAGAAAAATTCAAAAAAGAAAATTATAATTTTCTTCTAAATGAGGATAATATTATTTTAGTAAAAAAAGAAAATAAAGAAGATATTAAAAACAATAATCAATATGAAAAAAATAATGAAGAAATAATTATAAAATATATAAAAAGCATTTTTAGAAAATTTAGTAATTATGGTCTTTTGTATATTGATTTAACAAATGAAATAAATAATATTTTAAATGATTTAAAACAAAACGAAAAAATACGAGTAGCAGACCAAAGAATTACTTGGAGAATTAGACAAGCGATAACAAAAGTGATTTTAGATAAAAAAGAAGATAATATTAGTAATATTTTCTAATTAAGTATATATACAACTTAAAATAATTATTATATAAAAATAGTATTAATAATAAAATAATATTTTATATATTAGGTAAGTAAATCAAATTATTTTAAAATAAAGTAAAAAATAAATATTTACTAAAGCTTGTGAAAATTTGTTTTACGTGATATAAATAAAAATAAGATAAAGTTGTTAAAATTTTATTTTTCTGCTATACTATTGTTAGAAACGAAGAAAGAGGAGCTTTAAAATGTTAATAGATGAAATTAAAGATAAATTACCTTTTATGAAGAAAATAAAAGTTTATGCTTTTGTTGGTCCTTCAGGAACTGGTAAAAGTTACAGAGCACAAATGGTTGCCAGTGAAAAAAATATTAGTTTTATAATAGATGACGGTCTTCTTATAAAAGATAATGAAGTCATTGCGGGAGAGTCTGCTAAAAAAGCTGAAACAAAAGTTGCAACTGTAAGACACGCGCTTTTTTACGAAGAGAAAGAAAGAGAGCCCATAATTAAAGCTTTAAAGAAATATAAAGCAGATAAAATATTAATACTAGGAACTTCTGATGGTATGGTACAAAAGATTGCTGCAAACCTAGGACTTCCAGAAGTTTCTGATACTACATACATTACAGATGTTGCAACAGAACAAGAAATGAAAACAGCAAGAAGAATAAGGGTAACAGAAGGAAAACACGTTATTCCAGTTCCTACTTTTGAAATTAAAAAAGATTTTTCTGGATATTTATTAGATCCTCTTCAAATATTTAAATCTAAAGGAAAAGGACAAAAACCATATATCTCAGAAAAATCAATAATAAGACCTACATTTAGTTATATGGGTAAATTTACAATTTCTGATTTAGTATTTAGACAAATACTAGAATATTTAGCAAGCGGAACACCAGCAATACATAAAATATTAAAAACTAGAGTTGAAAATTATGGTGAAGGTGCTAAAATATATATGGAAGTAAGTATTGTTTATGGATATAATGTTGTAGAAGGAATAAAAGATTTTAGGGAAAAGTCTAAAAAAGAAATAGAAAAATTAACAGCTATGAACGTAGTTGAATTAGAGGTAGTTGCTAAAAATATTTATGTACCAGAAAAAGGAGATAATTAATATGATAGTTGCAATTGACGGACCAGCAGGTAGTGGAAAAGGAACTGTTACTGAAATAATTTCTAAAAAATTAAATTTAACCAATATAAGTACAGGAGATGCTTATAGAAGTGTTGCATTGTTTGCTATAGAAAACAATGTAAATGAAAATGAAACTAACAAAATAATTAAATTATTAGATGATATACAAATAGAATTTAAGAAAGAACAGGATAAAGATGTTGTTTTCTTAAATGGTAAAAATGTAGATAAAAGAATTAGACAAAAAGATGTTACTAATATAGTTTCTAAAGTTTCTGCCATAAAAGAGGTAAGATTTAAACTAAATGAATTATTTAGAAAAATTTCTGAAAATAAAAATGTAATTATGGAAGGAAGAGATATTGGAACTTGTGTGTTTCCTAATGCTGATGTTAAGATTTATTTAGATGCAAGCGTAGAAGAAAGAGCTAAAAGAAGAGTTGAACAAAATGAAAGTATTGGAATACATATTCCTTACGAGGAAGTTTTAGAAAGCATTAGAAAAAGAGATGAGCAAGATAAAACTAAAGAAATAGGAGCATTAATACAAGCAGATGATGCTATATATATTGATTCTAGTAATTTAAGCATTGAAGAAGTTTCTGATAAAATTATACAGATTATAGAAAATAAATAAAACGAGGAGAATTTAATATGAACAAATTAAAAAGTGGAATTAAAGAAGTAATTAAATTTATTGTAAGAGGTGCACTTTATATTTGGTTTAAGTTAGTATATCGTTTAGAAATTAACGGCTTAGAAAATGTTCCAAAAGAAGGCCCTATTATATTTTGTGGAAATCATAGAAGTTACATAGATCCGCCTTTAATTGTTGCAACTGCTAAAAGAGATATGAAATTTTTAGCAAAAGAAGAATTATATAAAAATAAATTTTTAGCATTTTTAGGTTGGGCATTTGAAGCTATACCAGTTAAAAGAGATGAAAAAGATATTTCTGCAATAAAGACTTCATTAAAAGATTTAAAAGAAGGAAAATGTATTGCTCTTTTCCCAGAAGGGACTAGAAATGGTTTAGAAAAGGGTGAAAAAGTTAAAGATGGAGTTGCATTTTTTGCAGTAAGAAGTGGAGCAAAAGTAGTTCCTTGTGGGATAAAAGGTGGTACAAAAGAACATAAAAAACTTACTATTAGTTATGGAAAACCTTTAGATTATAGCCAACATAAAGGTTCAAAAGATAAAGAAGTTTTAGATAATATAACTAAAGAAATAATGGATAATATAATAGAACTTGCAAAATAGATATTTTAAATTTATAGAATTAATAAAAAGTTTTTGGTTAAAATAAATCTTAGGAGGAAAGCATATGTTTAAACCAAAAACTATTTTTTTTGAAAAAGATATTTTAAATTATGATTTGGGTAAAGAATTAATGGAAAAATACAAAAATATTCCAAAATTAGAAATAGAAAATCATAATAATATAGAAGAAATGAGAAAAAAAGAAAATAAAGATTTTATAGATATGAAAAGAAATTTAATTATAGGAGTTAGAAAAACACATAAATTTGTAGAAAATCATAAAACATCTGATTTTTTAGTTCCATATACTTCTTCTGGTTGCACAGCAGCTTGTATGTATTGTTACTTAGTGTGTAATTATAATAAATGTAGTTATTTAAGGTTATTTGTAAATAGAGAACAAATGCTAGATAAAATAATAAAAGTTGCAAATGAGAGTGAAAAGGAACTTACTTTTGAAATTGGAAGTAATAGCGATTTGATTTTAGAAAATAGTATTACTAATAATTTAGTTTGGACGATTGAAAATTTTAAAGAAAGTAAAAAAGGAAAGCTTACATTTCCTACTAAATTTGATATGGTTGATAATATTTTAAATATAGACCATAAAGGAAAAGTAACAATAAGGATGAGTGTTAACCCGGAATTTATTATAAATAGAGTGGAGTTTGGTACATCTAGGTTAGATAAAAGAATAGATGCAATAAATAAATTAAAAGAAGCAGGATATAGAGTTGGTATATTAATAGCTCCAGTTATTTTTGTTGATAATTGGAAAGAGTTATATTTAGAACTAATTAAAATATTAGATAGTAAATTATCAAAAAAAGTAAAAAAAGATGCTTTTTTTGAGATTATTTTTATGACATATAGTTATGTCCATACTAAAATAAATGAAGAAGCTTTTCCAAATGCTATAAATTTGTATAATAAAGATATTATGAAAGGTTCAGGAAGAGGAAAATATAGATATAAAGAAGAGATTAGAAAAGAAGGTGAAATGTTTTTTAAAGAACAAATGAATAAGTATTTTCCTAATAATAAAATAGAATATATAGTTTAGTCTGCTTTGAAAGTAGATTTTTTCTTTAATTGTTATAAAAATAAAAAAATGTGTTAATATGTTTTAAAAATCTCCTAAAATTTTTAAAACATAAGTGGAAGAACAATAAAAAACTAGAAATATTTAAATTTTCTAGTTTTATAAATTATAACTTTTTAATTTCATCTATAGATAACCCTGTTATTTTTGATATATATTCTAAAGACATCTTATCTTGCTTTAGTTTTTTTGCAATTTCTTTTTTTTCGTTTATTTCACCTAATTTTTGACCTCGTTCTAGTCCTTGCTCCAAGCCTAATTTTTGACCTTGTTCTAGTCCTTCATTATATCCATCGGTTTTAGTGGTATTCATTTCTAGTATGTATTTTTC
>CALYBF010000084.1 GCA_944393755.1 uncultured Clostridia bacterium
TTTTCAACAATAACTACAATTGCAATCTCTGGGTTCTCAAAAGGAGCAAAACCAACAAACCAAGCATTAACCTTGTTACCATTGTCCACTTCAGCAGAACCAGTCTTACCACCAACACTAACATTAAAATCTTTAAATCTAACATAAGCGGTACCAGAACTATCTTGCGTAACAGACTCCATACCTTTTAAAACAGCATCTAAATATTCTTGCTTAATATCAATGTCTTCAACTTGTTCTTCTTCTATTCCAAGTTTTTGATTAACAAAACTCTCTATATCATTTTTTGACACTTCTGAGCCGTCTGCATTTCTAACAGTTTTTACAATAGTAGGTTCAATTCTATTTCCACCATTTGCTAAAATACTAATATATCTTGCCATTTGAACAGGGCTGAAAGAATTATCATTTTGTCCTATAGCAGCTTGTAAAGTATCTGCTGCATACCAGTTAGGGTCATCTTTTGCATGTAATCTAGCCTTTGTCTCTTTACTAGCAACAGAACCAGAAGCCTCACTTGGAAGCTCAATTCCAGTTTTACTTCCTAAACCAAAGTATCTCGCCATTTTTGCTAAAGCATCTATACCCATTCTATCTGCTGTTTCATAGAAGAAATAGTTACAAGATTTCTCAATAGCACCAGAAACATCAAGCCAACCGTGTCCTCTATGATAATCTGTATAATACCAACATCTTGGTCGAAAGCCAGCACTTGCATATTTCATATACACACCCGTATCATTTATTTTAGTATTTAAATCTATAACACCAGATTCTAGTCCTGCTATTGCGGTTACCATTTTAAAAGTAGAACCAGGTGAATATGAGTTTTGTACAGCTTTATTAACTAAAGGATGTGCTGTATTATTATTATAATTATTCCAATTTTCAGTGCTAATTCCGTCCAACAAAATCTGCTGGATTATATGTAGGGTAACTTGCCATAGCAAGTATTTCTCCTGTATTAACGTTCATAACAACACAAGCACCTGCATTTGTATCAAACCTTTGTCCAAAACCACCGCTTGAAATTTTTTGTATATTTGCAGCTAAAGCTTCTTCTGTAACTCTTTGAAGGTTTGCATCTATTGTAAGAACAACATCAGAACCCGCAATTGCTTCTTCTGCAATATATTCAGCCGTTGTAGTACCATCAACTGCCATATCTATTTGTCTTGTACCATTTTTACCTTTCAAATATTCTTCAAAAACATATTCAATACCTGTTTTTCCTATAATATCATTTTGGCTATATGTATCTTTTCTCGTTGCATATTCTTCGCTACTTATTTGCGAAGCATAACCTAAAATATGTGCTGCTAAAGTTCCTGATGTATATTCTCTTATAGGTTCTACTGAAATATTTATCCCTGCAAATTTATCTGAGCTTTCGCTAAACTCTGCAACCGCTTCTCTTGGTATATTATCTGCTATAGTAATTGATTTTGTACTACTGTAACCCTCTATTGAAATTTCATATCTAATTGCTAAAATTTTTCTTATTTCTTCTATATTAGTAGTATTTGTTATCTCATACTTATCTACAAACTCATAAAAAGCTTGCTCTGCACTTATATTTTGATCAAAATCATTATCTTCTTTCCACTCTACTAGTTGCTCATCAGAAATTGTAAAATTAAATGGGTTTATACTAATTGGAAATGAATCTGGATATGATACTCCATATTTTTCTAATACATTTATCATATTTAATATAGAAATATTAAGCTCATTGTCATCTACTTTTGTTTTGTACATTTCTAATGAAAACTGTGCATCTGATGTAACTAATGTTGCCCCTGTTCTATCTAAAATATCACCTCTTGCTGCTTCTAATGTACTTTCTCTTGTTAACCTTGTATTTGATTGTTCTCTATATTCTGCTCCATGTACTATTTGAAGGCTAAATAGTCTGATAATTAATATAATTCCAATTATATATATTAAAACAGTTAACAAATTAAATCTAAAATTTATATTTGCATTTTTGTGTTCCTTATTTCTTCTTATTATCAAACTTTCACCTTCTTTCTATCTCCTATTTTTATTTTTAAATTACTGTTTAAAAATATCTCGTTAAAATTTTATTTCCTTTATATTCATTTTCTATATAATATCCTGTTTTTTGCATTAGTGGATATAATATTATTGTTAAAATTAAATTATATATAATTTCAATTACAAGTATTATTATAAAGTTTACTATCTCCACATTTATTGATAAAAACATATAATTTAATAAATAATTAAGTGCTTCTGCTAAAAATGTAGAACCCAGAACCATTATCATTATTGTCATTCTGCTATCTTTTGAAAAATTTTTATCAAACACTCCTGCTAAGAAACCAATAAGTCCTAATGTTACTGCATTTATTCCTACTTGTAAACCTAACAACAAGTCTAAAAATAAACCTATTGCAACCCCATAAATTGTGCCCACTGTTCTACTTGCAAACAGCCCTACAAACAAAACAAATATAACAAATAAATTAGGCATAACCCCTGCTATATTGAACCAAGTAAAGAAGTTTGATTGAAGATAATATATAATTAATGCTACTAAAATTAAAACTATATTAATTACTAGTTTTTTCAATTAATTCACCTCTCTACTTATTTGTTATTACAAGTACTGTATTTAATTTATCAAAATCTACAGCTGTATCTATTAGAGCATATCTATCTGTAATATTTTGTGTATTTTCTACTTTTCTAACAGTTCCTACGTGTATTCCTTTTGGATAAATTCCACCTAAACCTGATGTTTCTATACTATCTCCTTGTATTACATTTGCATCTGTTGGTATATACATACCTCTTAATGTTTTATTATCATTTAATGTTCCTTTACATACAATACTATCACTATTTGAACTCATTATACAGCTTATTGAGCTTGCAGTATCTATTATTGTCTGTACTTTTGCTGTATTATTAGTAACAGAAACAACATGTCCTACTAAACCTTGGTCTCCTATTACTGTCATATTTACCCCTACACCGTCATCACTTCCAACATTTATTACTATTGTTTTTGAATAATTACTAATATCTTTGTTTATTACATATCCTGGTATTGTAGTATATTCTCCATATTTTTCGCTCAAATTTAAATATTCTTGTAAAGTTTCATTTTGTGTTTTTATGTTTTCGAGTTCTCTTAAAGATTGCTCTAATTCACTATTTTTTTGTTTTAATTCCTCATTTTCTTGTTTTAAATTATTTATATCTGTAAAAAATGTGCTATTACCACTTAATTTGTTTTTTAAATATGTTAGCCCATTTTGTATAGGCATGACTAAATTAGTTGCAGCATTTTCAAAAAAGCTCGAATTTTTTTCTCCATTTGAAAATATCACAACTAATATTAAAATTATAATAGTAATAATTATTCCTATAATTCCACCTTTTTTATTTCTGTACATTTTTTACTCCTAACTTTTTTTATCTTCTATTTCTTGCATTTACAAGAACTCTTCCTAAACGCTCTATATCTTCTAATGTTTTTCCTGCTCCTCTTACTACACAGTCTAGTGGTTCTTCTGCTACATATACAGGCATTCCTGTTTCACTACTTATTAATTTATCTAAGTTTTTAATTAAAGCTCCTCCACCTGCTAAAACTATTCCTTTTTCCATAATATCTGCTGCTAATTCTGGTGGTGTTTTTTCTAGTGTTATTTTTATTATTTCTACAATTTTTCCTATTGATTCTTTCATTGCTTCTTCTATTTGTGTAGATGTTATTGTTACATTTCTAGGAAGTCCTGAGCTTAAGTCTCTTCCTCTTATTTCCATACTTGCTTCTGTCATAAGTGGCATTGCACAACCTATTTCTATTTTAATTTGCTCTGCTGTTGTGTCTCCTATTGCTAAATTCATTTCGCGTTTTATATAATTTACAATATCTTCATCTAGTTCATCACCAGCTATTCTTAAAGAGTGGCTTACAACTATTCCACCTAAAGATATTACCGCAACTTCTGTTGTTCCACCACCTATATCTACTATTATACTTCCGGCTTGGCTCTCCTACATCTAATGATGCTCCAATTGCAGCTGCCATTGGTTCTTCTATTAAATATACTTCTCTTGCTCCTGCTTGCATAACAGATTCTTCTACTGCTCTTTCTTCTACTTCTGTTATTCCAGAAGGCACTCCTACAACTACTCTTGGTTTTCCTATATTATATCTTTTTCCTACTTTTGCAATAAGGTTTTTTAACATTAATTGTGTTGCTGTAAAGTCTGCAATTACGCCATCTTTCATAGGCCTTACTGCTCTTATTTGGTCTGGTGTTCTTCCGAAGCATTTCTTTTGCTTCTGTTCCTGTTGCTACTATATTTCCTGTTTTCCTATTTATTGCAACTACTGAAGGTTCTTTTAATACTATTCCCTTTCCTTTTAATGTAACTAAAATATTTGCTGTTCCTAAATCAATTCCAATATCTTTTGATCCAAACGTAAAAAATTTCATAATAATCTGTCCTTTCTTTTTATACTTGTGTTTTTCTTTCTAATGAAAAAATACTTACATAATTCATCTTTCCAACAACTATATGGTCTAACATAATTAGCCCTAGTTGTTGAGATGCTTTATTTAATTCATCTGTAAAAACAATGTCTTTCTGACTAGGTGTAGGATTACCACTTGGATGATTATGTACTAATATGAATTTTGGTGCTTTCATTCGTATTGGTTCTGATAATATATCTTTTATAGGAATATTTACAAGATTAGTTCCACCTTTTGCAATATCTTCTATTTTTAATATTTCATTTTTGGTATTCAGAATTACAATTTTTACAATTTCTTCTTTTTGATAATACAAATCACTCATTAATATTTTAGCTAAATCTTGTGGTTTTTTTATGATTTTTTTATTATAATTTGATGTTCTAAACATCCTTATTGCTATTTCTCCCACTGCCTTTAATTGTATTGCTTTGACTTTTCCAATACCTTTTTGTTCCATTAACTCTTGTATTGTTAATGTTTGTAAAAATTTCAAATTTTCTTCTTCTGTATTATTTAGACTAAGCAATCTTTGTGCTAATTGTACTGCTGTTTCTTCTTTTGTTCCTGTTTTTATTATTATTGCTAATAATTCTGCATCTGATAATACTTTTTCACCATACATTTCTAATTTTTCGTATGGCCTTTCTAGTTCTGGTAATTCTTTAATTTTCATAGACAAAATAATCATTCCTTTCAGTTTGTTTTATTTTGCCCCTATTTTGTTTTTATATCCCTATATTTTTTTATATATGAAGATTGCAAGTATCATACCTATTATACTTGATATATTTATCTTAAATGTTAAACCAAATGTTAATTGAATTACACTTAAATCAAGTGTAAGTGGCTGACTCAAACCAAAACTTTCTCCATATGATAACCACCAAAGCCAATCAACTTGTGATGCTAATTCTCCAAGTAACCCTCCTATTACTATTCCTGATAATATAAATACTAATAATATCCATACATTTTTTTCTTTTGTTGCCATTTTTTTATCCCTCCAAAATTCTTCTATCCTTACGGATATTTATTTTTACTACAAAGTATTATATATTGTATTGGCAATTTTTTCAAGTAAATATGTTTATTTTTTTCTTAATTTATAATTTTCTCCTTTTGTTCTTCTGTTTTCTTTTTTTAATGGTTGAAAATAAAAAAATACTATGTTATATTAATAAGAAATTATTTGTTTTTAATTACCAAAATTTATATATTTAAATATAATAATATTAGTAGTATAATTAAATTAATAGTTATTTTAGGAGGTATCTTGCCATATGAAAATAGAGAGATTGACAGAAGATAAGATTCGAATTATATTTGATTCTTCTGATTTAAAAGCTAGACATATAGACTTAAAATCTTTAATGGCAAAAAATTTAGAGCATCAAGATTTCTTTAATATTATTTTAGAAAAAGCTAAAAATGAAATCGGATTTAATACAGATGGTTGTAAATTATTAATTGAAGCTTTTTCTACGCCTGATAATATTTTTGTTTTTACAATCACAAGATATTTACCAGATAATATTTCTAATAAGAAACTTACCGTAAAAAGAAAGTCTTTGAATAAAACTGATAAACAAGCTCTATATAAATGTAATAATTTTGATACTTTTTGTGATTTTTGCAAATACTTAAATAGTGAATATAAATATAATTTAAGACTCTTATCAAAAAATACTTATTTATATTTATATAATAATACATATTACTTTTTTATGAAAAATATTATCTCTGATGAATTTGCAATTAAGAGTTTCTATTCAATTGCATCTGAGTTTTTAACTCCTATTCATTATTCTAGTAGTTTTGAAAGCAAATTATTAGAGTATGGAAAAGTAATTATTAAAGGTAATGCTATTATGACTGGGATTAAATATTTTTGTTAATTATTAAGAACTCTAATAATATACAATTAGAGTTCTTAATTTATTATATATTTCTAATTTTATGACAAGAAAAATAAGCTATTTTTAGTTCATTTTTATATACTATCAATTTTAACTTTTGACTATTTTTAGTATTTCAGTTAATGCTATTCCTGTTTTTTCTGCTATTTCTTTTGCTGGCATTTTATTTTTAAATAATGTCTTTATTA
>CALYBF010000085.1 GCA_944393755.1 uncultured Clostridia bacterium
TTGAAGTAAATATATATTACTCCAATTTTCTAATTTTTTCAATACCTTTTTATTAAAATTCACACAATTTTCACATTAAAATATAAATTTTATTTATTCTTTGTTATTTTCTTCTTTTTTCTTAAAAACAAAAAACTTACTAAATACATAATTCATAATAACAACCATTACTTGTGTTACTACTTTAGAAACAATGTCATTTATATGTAATACTTTTACCATTAAAGCAAATGTTCCAACATCACATAGTATTCCAGATACTATTCTTGCTAAGAAAAATGAAATTGCTTCTTTTAATAACCCTTTTTTTCCTTCTGTTTTGCTATCAAATACAAACAGTTTATTTGTTATGTATGCAAATAATACTGAGCAAAACCACGATAAGCCACTACTTACTACTTCATCTATATTAAATATTCTTGCAAATATATAATAAGATACAAAGTTAACTACCATTGCAAGTGCTCCAAATACTAAGTAGTTTATTATTTCTTTAAATTCAAAATATAAATCTTTTATATCTTTCCACTTTAAATGTTTCCAATCTACTTCTTTTAGTTTTTTTAATTTTTCCATTATCTATTTTCTTCCTTTTTTAAATCATTAAATCTATCTTTATATTCATTTAATTTTATTTCAAAATCTCTTTTACTTCTCTTTATTACTGTTTGTAATATTAAACCACCAAAGAATGATTCTATTGAGCAAATAAAGAAAAATACACTTGCTACAAATGATGGCATCTTAGGTACTAGTCCTGTACTTACATAATCTATTAATACTGGTATTAAAAATGCTAGTCCTATTAATGCTAGTATTACTGCTACCCAAGTAAAAAATGAAAATGGTCTATAATCTTTATATAATGTTCCTATTGTTTTTATTACTCTTGCTCCGTCTACATATGTATTTAATTTTGATTCGCTTCCTTCTGGTCTATCTCTATATTCTATTACTATATTTTCTACTTGCATATTTTTATCTAATGTATGTATTGTCATTTCTGTTTCTATTTCAAAACCTTTTGACAATACTGGAAATGTTTTTACAAATTCATAACTAAATGCTCTATATCCTGTCATTACATCTCTTATATCACTCTTATATATCATATTTATTAATTTTCTTACTAATACATTTCCTACATTATGAAATGGTCTTTTGTTTTCTGTGAAATATGTTGACGATAATCTATCTCCTATTACCATATCTGCATTTCTTTCTAATACTGCTCTGCACATTTCTCTTGCATATTCTGCTGGATATGTATCATCTCCATCTGTCATTATATAACATTCTGCATCTATATCACGGAACATACTTCTTATTACATTTCCTTTTCCTTGTTTTCTTTCATACCTAACTATCGCCCCTGCTTTTCTTGCTATTTCATCTGTTCCATCTTTTGAATTATTATCATATACATATATTGTTGCCTCTGGAAGCTCTCTTTTAAAATCTTCTATTACCTTTTTTACTGTTTTACTTTCATTATAACAAGGTATTAATACTGCTATTTTATCCATTTTAACATCTCCTAATATTAATCATTCATTTCTTTTTTCCCATTATATTCATTTACTAAATATAAAGGTCTATTTTTAGTTTCATTAAATATTCTTCCTAAATATTCCCCTATTATTCCAAATAATAATATTTGTATTCCAGAGAAGAATAATATAAGTAAAATAATTGCTTGATATGCTTGTATTGCTTGATTTACAACAAAACATTTTATTATCACATATATAAAATATACAAATAACGCAATAAATGTTGGTATTGATACATATGTTGCAAGTCTTAATGGTGATGTTGTAAATGATGTTATTCCGTCTATTGCTAAGTCTATTAATTTTTTATAATTCCATTTAGTTGTTCCTGCAACCCTTGGGTCTCTATCATATAATACTTCTTTTTTCTTATATCCTATCCAACTAAACATTGATTTTGTATTTCTTTGTGATTCACGAAGTTTTTTTAGTGCATTTACACATCTTCTATCAAGTAATCTAAAATCTCCTGTATCTTCTTGTATTTCTACTTTTGTTAGATGTTGTAATACTCTATAATACATTTTTGATGTAAATTTCTTAAGCCAGGTTTCACCTTTTCTAGAACGTCTTTTAGCATATACATCATCATATCCTTCTTCCCAATATTTTACCAATTCTGGTATTAATTCTGGTGGGTCTTGAAGGTCTGCATCCATAAATATTACACAATCTCCTGTTGCATAATCAAGTCCTGCTATCATTGCTATTTCTTTTCCAAAGTTTCTTGAAAAATCTACATAACAAATTCTTTCATCTTTACTTCTAAACTCTTTTATTATTTCTATTGTTTTATCTTTACTTCCATCATTTACAAATAATATTTCGAATTCATAGTTTTTCATATCTTCCATTAATTTTTTTAACCTATCATATAATAATGGTAGAGATTCTTCTTCATTATATGCTGGAATTATAATACTAATTTTTTTCATATACTTTCCTTCTTTCTACTACTCTCTAAATAAATCTCCTACTGGTTCTTCTGTATGTATCCTTTTTATTGTTTCTGCAAATAACGGTGCGATTGATAATACTGTTATCTTATCTATTTGTTTTTCTTCTGTTAATGGTATTGTATTTGTTACAACCAATTCTTTTATTTCAGAATTTTTTATTCTTTCTATCGCTGGTCCTGATAATACTGGATGAGTACAACCTGCATATATTGCTTTTGCTCCAAATTTGCTTAAAACCTTTACTGTTTCCATCATAGACCCTGCTGTATCTATTTCATCATCAAATATAATTGCATTTTTATCTTTAACATCACCTATAATTGTACTTGCAATTGCTCTATCATCATTTCCTTCTCTTCTTTTATCTACTAATGCTATTGGGCAATTAAAATATTCAGAATATTTATATGCTTTTTTTGAACTTCCTGCATCTGTTGCAACAATTACCATATTATCTAAATTCTTTTTCTTAAAATAATCTTCTAATATATATTCACCTGTTAACCTATCACAATTAATATTAAAATATGCTTGTATTGCTGGGTTGTGTAAATCACAAGTAACTACTCTTGTTGCTCCTGCTGCTTCTATTATTTCTGCCATTAATTTTGCTGTTATTGGAACTCTAGGTTGGTCTTTTTTATCTGACCTTGAATATGGAAAATAAGGTAGAACAACATTTATATTTTTAGCGGAAGCTCTTTTTACTGCATCTATCGTAATTAATAATTCCATTATTCTTTCATTTACTGGTGGTAAATTAGTTTGCACAATAAAAACGTCTTTATCTCTTACAGTTTCTAAGATTTGTACAAAATTATTATCATTTTTAAATTTCATATGATTTATTTTTCCTAATTCTATCCCTAAATAATCACATATTTCTCCAGCAAATTTTTCTGCAGTAGGACAAGCAAACACTTTTAATTTTTCTAATTTGTTTTCCATTTAATTTTCTCCTCAATTTTAAAATTTAAAAGTTGTTTAATTATAATTGTTCTGCAAATCCTTTTTGTAATTTCTTAAATATAAAATATCCAACAACTGTTAATACTAAAGATATTCCCAATAATGTAACAAGAATTTCCATATTTGGCATTTGATGATAATAGAATATATCTCTATATGCATTTATTAAATGTGTCATTGGGTTCAAGTTAACTAATATTTGTAATGTATGTGGCAATTGTTCTAATTTATATACTATTGGTGTTGCATAAAATGCTGCCATTAAAACAACTCCTATAATATGTTCTAAATCTCTAAAATATACTGTTACTGATGATACAATAAAACCTATTCCTAATAATAATACATATTGTATAAGTAATATAAAAGGATATAATAATATATACCAAGATAAACCTACTCCAGAAAAGATTACAAATGCAAGTATTATTATTGTTGATATAATAAAATTAACTGCTCCACTTGTTACTACAGATACTGGAAGTATCTCTCTTGGGAAATATACTTTTTTTATGATATCTGCATTTCCTATTACAGTAAAAGCTGCTTGTGTTATTGCTGTTGTAAAGTATGTCCAAGGAATTAAAGCAACACATATATATATTGGATATGTTTTATCTCCCCCTGCAAGTAATGCTCCAAATATTACTGAATATACAAGTAATTGTAAAAGTGGGTTTAAAAATGACCACAAAACCCCTAAAAATGAGTTTTTATATCTTCCTCTTATTTCTTTTTTTA
The DNA here is from genome assembly GCA_944393755.1 of uncultured Clostridia bacterium. GTDB lineage: Bacteria > Bacillota > Clostridia > TANB77 > CAG-508 > CAG-269. Next base: position 4,223 of record CALYBF010000085.1, read on the forward strand.
CGTTTGTTTTTAATAATTCTCTATAATTATATATTTTCTTAAAAATATTCATATTTCTCCCTTTCTTACATTGTTTCTTTTAAATATTCATCTACTACTTCATTAGTATTTCCATCCATTCTAACCACACCATTAGATAACCATACTGCTCTATCACATAAATTTCTAACAGAGTCCATACTATGAGTTACAAATACCATTGTTTTTCCTTCTCTTTTTAATTCTCTCATCTTATTAAAACACTTCTCTTGGAAATGTTGGTCTCCTACTGATAAGATTTCATCAATAAGTAAAATATCTGCATCTACATTTATTGCAACTGAAAATGCAAGACGCATATACATACCAGATGAATATGTTCTTACAGGGTTATCTATAAAATCTTGTAATTCTGAAAATTCTATTATTTGGTCTAATCTTTTGTCAATTTCTTTTCTTGTTAAACCAAATATAGAAGAATTAAAGTAGATATTTTCTCTACCTGAAAAATCAGGGTGAAAACCTGCACCTAGTTCCAATAAAGATGTTAATTTTCCTTTTGTTTCAATTGTACCTTTATTAGGGAAAATGATTTGTGTCATCAATTTTAAAAGTGTTGATTTTCCACTTCCATTAACACCTATTAAAGCTACAGTCTCTCCTTTTTTTATATCTAAATTTATATCTTTTAATACTTCTCTTTTTTCTTTTCTTTTATTTCTCATCCAAAATAAGGCTCTTTCTTTTAATGTATTAGCCCTATCATAATATATATCAAAACTTTTATATACATGATCTACTTTTATTGCTATATCATTTTCATTTTCTTTCATTTTTTAGCTCCTTTTGTAAATTTAGTTCGTTCTAATTATATCATAAATTCCTTTCTTGTCAATTATAGAAAAAATTTTTTCTATCCAAAAAAACTAAGTATATTAACTTAGTCTTTTAGATTTATTTTATTAAGAAAGTTGCATATAATGGAATAGATTTTATATTATTTTCAAAGCCAAAATTTTTACTAGATATTCTAATTGCATATTTAGGTTTAAATCTTTCCATATAAGTTTTTAAACTCTTAGCTTTAGTATTGTCGCTTGATTTTACTTCGATAGGTATTAACCCATCTTCATTATAAATTATAAAATCAATTTCGGCATCACTTTTAGACTTCCAATAATACAAAGTAATATCATTGAAAACAAATTCTTGTGCCACGTAATTTTCCGCCAAAACCCCTTTGTACAAAAAATTATCATTTAAAATTATTTGATTGTAATTTATTTCTAGTAAAGATGTTAAAATGCCAACATCACTTAAAAATAATTTAAATACTTCGTTATCTATATATGCCATTGGCGGAATATTTATTGAGTTAAGAGCTGTGCACTTATACACTAAATTACTAGAATATAACCAATTTAGTGCAGACTCGTAATCTTTGCTTCTTGCTCCTTTTTTTATTTTTGAATATTGAAATTTTTTGCTCAAATTTTCCAGCTGAGCTGGTATTGTTTTATATGTTTCTTCAATTCTTGTTGCTTCGAAAGAATTTAAAACATATTTATTCATATCATTTAAATATGAATTTATAATATTTTTCATAATTTCCTTATCGTATTTTAAAATCTCTTTATTATTCTGTAAAAAATTATTAATACAAGCAGGCATTCCTCCAATACATAAATATTGCCTATATAAATCTAATAATTTTTGATGCAAAACATCAGTCATCTGTTTATTTTGATTATAGCATTCTTTTATTTCTTCTATCAAAGTTTCACCCATTTCAGGCATATTAGCCATAATAAATTCCTCAAAGTCCATTGGATACATATTTATCATTCTAACCTTTCCTACTGGAAAAGAACTATGAAATCTATTTATTTTTACACCTAATAAACTACCTGCACAAATAATTTTAAAAGGTCTTTTATCTTCACAAAAATACTTTAAACTACTTATTATTTCCTCGCTCTCTTGTACTTCATCAAAGAATATAATAGTATTTTCTATATCTATAGATTTATTTAAAATTATTTGAAGCCTTATAAATTTTTCTTCAGTTGAAATTTTTTGTGCAAACATTTCAACTATTTCGCTATGTTCTAACAGATTAATATATATATTATTTTCAAATTCTCTTTCGCAAAATTCTTTTATTATATAAGTCTTTCCAACTTGTCGTGCACCGAATTACCATTAGTGGTACATCTATGTTTTTTTCTTTCCATTCTAATAATTTTTGATATATTTTCCTTTTCAAGTTTTTCACCTCACTTTTTAAATTAATATTATTATAGCACATTTATTTTTTTACTTCAACACTTTTTTGGAGGAATAT
>CALYBF010000086.1 GCA_944393755.1 uncultured Clostridia bacterium
CTATGTCAGGAGCTAAAGGTGGAGAGATATTTGTTTTAGATATGGGAGAGCCTGTTAAAATTTATGATATGGCAAAGAAATTAATTAAACTTTCTGGACTAGAACCAGATGTTGATATACAAATTAAAGTTACAGGACTAAGACCAGGAGAAAAACTTTATGAGGAAATTCTTATGCAAGAAGAAGGTTTAACTGAGACTAAACACGATAAAATTCATATTGCTAAACCTTGTAATGTTGATATTAAGATGATTATTAACAAACTTGATAAATTACAAAGATTAGTAGATACAAATAATAATGAAAACTTAAAAGAAATTAAAGAAACGGTACACGAGGTTGTGCCTACATATAAAGTAAAATAAATAATTAAAGTAAAATAAATAACAACAATAGACTAAAATAAAAAACAACAAAATATGAAAGAAGAAGATTTTTATGGAAAAAAGAATTTTTTTATCATCACCTAATATGTCTAAAGAAGGATATGAAAAAGAATATATTAAAGAAGCTTTTGATACTAATTGGATAGCACCTTTAGGGAAAAATGTTAATAAATTTGAAGAAGAACTTGCAAATTATGTTGGAATAAAAAGTGCTGCTGCACTATCTTCAGGAACAGCTGCAATTCATTTAGCACTAAAGACTGCAGGAGTTGAAAAAGATGATATTGTTTTTGTATCTGATTTAACTTTTTCAGCTACAGTAAACCCAATTATATATGAAAATGCAAAACCTGTTTTTATTGATAGTGAGAAAGATACTTGGAATATGGATCCAAGAGCTTTAGAAAAAGCTTTTGATAAATATCCAAAACCTAAAGCTGTGGTTGTTGTACATTTATATGGTGTTCCTGCTAAAGTAGATGAAGTTAAAGAAATTTGCAAAAAACATAATGTTACTTTAATAGAAGATGCAGCAGAAAGTTTAGGTGCAACATATAAAGGTAAACAAACAGGTACTTTTGGAAAATATGGTATTTATTCTTTTAATGGAAATAAAATTATTACTACTAGTGGTGGTGGTATGCTTGTTTCTAACGATGAAGAAAGAATTGCAAAAGCTAGATTTTGGTCTACTCAAAGTAGAGAAAAGGCTAGACATTATGAGCATAAAGAAATTGGATATAATTACAGAATGAGTAATATTGTAGCAGGAATTGGAAGAGGACAATTAAAGGTCTTAGATGAAAGAATTAAACAAAAAACTGATATTTACAACAATTACAAAGAAGGTTTAAAAGATATTGCTGATATAAGAATTCAAGAAATACCAAAAGATACAAAACCAAATCATTGGCTTTCTGTTATTACTTTAAGCAAAGACTCTAAAGTAAAACCAATAGATATTATGGAAGCATTGGAAAGAGAAAACATAGAGTCAAGACCTGTTTGGAAACCAATGCATATGCAACCAGTATTTGAAAGCTATGATTTTATAAAAGTAGAAGATGAACCAATATCAACTGAACTTTTTGAAAGAGGTGTATGTCTTCCTTCTGATACTAATATGACTAAAGAAGAACAAGATGTTGTAATTGATATTATTAAGAAACTTTGGAATTAGAAACAAGAATAAAATAGAAATATAATAAAAAGAAGGATAAGAAGGGAAAATTTATATGTATGCTAAGTACATTAAACGAGTGCTAGACTTAATATTAAGTCTAATGGCATTAATTATATTAATGCCATTGATGATTATTATTGCAATTTTAGTTAGGATAAAATTAGGAAGTCCAGTAATTTTTAAACAGGAAAGACCTGGTAAAAATGAAAAGATTTTTACACTTTACAAGTTTAGAACTATGACTAATAAAAAAGATGAAAATGGTAATTTGTTACCAGATGAAAAAAGGCTTACTAAGTTTGGCAAAATACTTAGAAGTACTAGCCTAGATGAACTACCAGAACTTTTTAATATATTAAAAGGAGATATGGCAATAGTAGGACCTAGACCACTTTTAGTTAAATATTTGCCGTATTATACAGATGAAGAAAGACATAGACATGATGTAAGACCAGGACTTACAGGTCTTGCTCAAATACATGGAAGAAATACAACAAGTTGGAAAGATAGATTTAAATATGACATAGACTATGTGCGTAACATAACTTTTTTAGGGGATATTAAAATATTATTAAAGACAATAGTAAAGGTTGTGAAGAAAGAAGATATTTTAGTTGGAAATGAGCACATAATGAAAACCTTAGACAAAGAAAGGAAAGAACATAAATATGCAAATCAAGAGATTAGAAAATAAGGATATAAAAGTATATAAAGAAACACTAAAGAAATATATTGGACAACTAATGTTACCTTATACTCATAAAAATATTAATAATGAAATAAATAGAATATATAGTAATATGTGTACATTTACGCAGGATAGGACAGCAATAATATTGGGGGCAATAGAAAATAATGACTTAATTGGATTTATTTGGGGATATAGAAAAAAAGAAGAGAATAATATTTTTCATATTAACTACTTTTTTGTAAATGAAAAATATAGAAGCCAGGGAACAGGAAGTATGTTATTAAAAGAATTTGAAAATAAAATTAGTAAATATAAGGAAATAGAATTGCTAGTTAATAAAAATAATGTAGGAGCATTAGAATTTTATAAAAAAAATGGGTTTAAGATAAAAGAAGAAATGCATGAAGACATAAAGTTATATAAAATTAGCGCTGATTAATGTCAAGGAGATAGGAATGAAAATAGATAATTATATTGAAACACCATATTATGTTATAGATAAGAAGAAGCTAGATGATAATTTTAACAAACTTGAACTAGCTTTAAAAAGGCATTGGAATAACTATGTTATAGGATATTCATATAAAACCAATTCATTACCGTGGATAATTGATTATTTTAATGAAAAAGGTTGTTATTCAGAAGTTGTTTCAGCGGATGAATATGAGTTAGGAAAATTGTTGGAAATTGAGAATAACAAATTTATATATAATGGACCAATAAAAACTAAAGAATCATTCATAGAGGTTGCAAAAAATGGTGGCTATATAAATATTGATTCTAATAGGGAGTTAAAATGGGCGACAGAGCTAAAAGGAAAATATAAAATAGGGTTAAGAGTCAATTTTGATATTGAAAAATTTTGTCCTAATGAATCACAATGCGGAGTTGAAGGTGGAAGATTTGGATTTTGTTATGAAAATGGTGAGTTAGCAAAAGCGTTACAATATTTATATGAGCACAATGTTAAAATTTCTGGATTGCATTTACATATTAGTTCTAAGACTAGAAGTGTGGCAATTTATAAAGCGATAGCTGAAATGACAGTAAAAATAAAAAAAGAATTTAATATTAAATTAGATTATTTAGATATTGGTGGAGGATTTTTTGGAGGCTTAGATGATAAACCACAATTTGAAGATTATATAAAGGAAGTATCAGATATTTTAATTAAAGAAATATCACCAGAAAAAACTACATTAATAATAGAACCACGGAATGTCATTAATAGGAACACCGATTGATTATGTAACAACAGTAATAGATGTAAAGGATACAAATTATAATAGATTTGTTATAACAGACGGTACAAGAACAAGTATAGATCCACTTATGAAAAAGCACAAATATTTTCATAGATATAATTACAAAGATAAAAACAGAGAGATTAAAAAAAAGCAAGTTATATGTGGATATACATGTATGGAAAATGATAGGTTATATATAGAGGAAAATGCTTTAGAATTGCAAGAAGGAGATAAAATTATTTATGAAAAAGTAGGTGCATATACAATGTGTTTGACACCATTATTTATTAAATATTTCCCAGACGTTTATTTATTTGAAAATTCTAAATTTATAAAGGTGAGAAACGCATGGACACCATACCAATATATACAAAATAGTATAAAGGGAGACAGTATAAATGAACATATTAATACTTAGTGCAGGAACAAGAAATAAAATTGTACAATATTTTGAAAAAGAATTAAAAGGTAATGGGAGAGTTATAGCGACAGATTGTTCTAATTTAGCTCCGGCTATCTATGAAGCTGACAAATATTATATTGTACCCAGAATAACAGATAAAAACTATATAAATATAATTTTGGATATTTGTAAGAAAGAGAAAATTGATGCATTATTTTCTTTAATAGATCCAGAATTAAGTTTGATAGCTAAAAATGTAGAAAGATTTAAAGAAATAAGAGTCAAAACTATAATATCAGATTATAACAAAGTAGAAATGTGTTTTGATAAATACGAAATGTATAAATTTTTAATTAATAATAATTTTAAAACACCTAAAACTTATATAGATAAAGAAAAATTCCTTGAAGATTTAGAAAAAGGAGAGATTACATTTCCTGTTTTCGTAAAACCTGTAAGGGGAAGTGCAAGTATAAATATTAATAAAATTAATAATAAGGAAGAATTAGACGTTATTTGGAAACAAGCTGACAATTTAATTATACAAGAATTTATGGATGGACAAGAATATGGAGCAGATGTTTATATAGATATGATTTCGAATAAAACAGTTGCAATTTTTACAAAGAAAAAGATAAAGATGAGAGCAGGAGAAACTGATAAATCAGTTTCAGTAAAAGATGAAACATTATTTAATTTAATTAAAGATTTTGTAAAGAAAGCGGGATTTAAAGGAATTATTGATATAGATATTTTTGAAATAGATGGAGAATATTACATATCTGAAGTAAATCCAAGATTTGGTGGTGGATATCCACACGCATACGAGTGCAATGTTAATGTCCCTAAAATGATTATAAATAATATAAAAGGAACAGAAAATAAAGAACAAATAGGAAATTATGAAGAAAAAATGTATATGATGAAATATAATGAAATAAAAATTATAAAGGGGTAATTTATGAAAAAGGTATTATTTGTAGCAACTATAACTAATCATATAAATGCTTTCCATATACCATATTTGAAATGGTTTAAAGAACAAGGATATGAAGTTCATGTTGCAAGTAATGGAACAGAAAAAATTGAATATTGCGACAAACATTTTAATTTACCTTTTGATAGATTTCCATTAAAGCCGAATAATATAAAAACATATAAAGAACTAAAAAAAATAATTAATGAAAATAATTATGATATTATTCATTGCCATACACCTGTTGGTGGAGTTTTAACAAGATTAGCAGGAAGGGAAGCTAGAAAAAAGGGTACAAAAATTATTTATACTGCACACGGATTTCACTTTTATAAAGGAGCACCATTACTTAATTGGTTAATTTATTATCCTGTTGAAAAAATATGTGCAAAATGGACAGATTGTTTAATTACAATAAATGAAGAAGATTATAATTGGGCTAAAAAGAAATTTAAAGCTAAAAAAATAGAATTAATTAATGGTATAGGTGTTGATAGAAGTAAATTTGATTTTATAATGTCTGATTCTGAAAAAGAAAAAATTAGAAATGAATTAAAACTAAAAAAAGATGATTTTATTTTAATTCAAGTTGGAGAATTAAACAAAAATAAAAATCAAATTATGACAATTCAAGCAATGAAAAAAATAGTAGAAACAAATAGAAATGTAAAATTATTATTAGTTGGAAAAGGAGATTTAAAAGATTATTATGAAGAAAAAATAAAAGAATATAATTTAGAAAAAAATATTTTTTTATTAGGATATAGAAAGGATATACCAAAACTTTTAAAAATTTCAGATTGCTTAATATCTACAAGTAAAAGAGAAGGATTACCAGTAAATCTCATTGAGGCAACTATGAGCGGTTTACCAATTATTGCCACTAATTGTAGGGGAAATAGAGATATAGCAAATGTTTTGGTTAACATTGATGATGTTGATAAAATATGTGAAGATATACTTGAATGTATGAAAAACAATGAGAAATTCATATATAATAATATTGAAAAATATAGTTTAAAAAATATTATAGTAGAAATGAAAGAAATTTATAAAAATAACACATAATTAGGAGATTTGTTATAATATGAAAAAGGTAGAAGTATCAATTATTATGGGAGTATACAATTGTGAGAAATATTTAAGAGAGTCAATAGATTCGATTTTAAATCAAACTTTCAAAGATTGGGAGCTAATAATATGCGATGATGGATCTTCTGATAAAACTTATTACATTGTACAAGAATATCAATCAAAATATCCTGAAAGAATAAAGGTAATACAGAATAAAAAAAATTTAGGGTTAAATGAAACCTTAAATAGATGCTTAAAATTAGCTAAAGGTAAATATATTGCACGACAAGATGGCGATGATATATCATTCAAAAATAGATTAGAAGAAGAATATAATTTTTTAGAAAAAATATTGGATTATTATAAAACAAATGGTAAAATTAAAGTAGATATTGATTTTAATCCATTATCTTTTTAGGGGGGAGTTTATGAAAGTGTTTAATGAAAACTATGCTTTAATTACTGAAGATTTCTTTGATGGTGGTAAAGAAGTGTTTGATTTTCATTGTAAGGACTTTATACCATTA
>CALYBF010000087.1 GCA_944393755.1 uncultured Clostridia bacterium
GTCTTTTTATCCAAGTCATAATTACTTCTACTATATAATCTTTTTGCTCGTTTGAAAGTTCTATATTTTTAGGTATTTTATGCCATTTATTTAAACAGCCTCTGCAACAACAAGCAGTTGCGTGTTGAGCAATAAATGTTGGATGTCCTCTCATAGGTGTTTGCTTTCCGTCATTTTTAATTTCTTTTGGAGCAAGTCTTTTTTCTATAAAGTCTCTTGTATGTTTTTCTATTGTCTCTATTCCTTTTTCTTTTACATATTCTTTATCTTTGTTTTTTAAATAGAAACTACTTCTAAACTTTGATTTTAATAAACTTTCTAATATTCTATTTATTCTTTGATTTTCTTGCAAAACAAACATCTCCATTAATCTATATAATATACATAGTTTTCTTTTCTAGGTTTTAAAGTTCCTTCTTCTTTCTTGTAACCTAATATACAGTTTCCAATTCCTTCATATTCATCTGGGTTTATTCCTAATTTTCTTAATATATTTTTTCCTTCTTCTGTTTCAAATTCTTCTTTTGCTCTATGTATCCAGCAACTTCCTATTCCTAAAGAATTTGCAGAAAGCATTAAATTTTCCATAACTAGACTTCCGTCATAAATATAAGTTGGTATGTCTTTTTTTCCAAGTACTACTAAAACAACTGGAGCACCATAAAATGGATCACTTTCTACTCCCATTATTTGTGCATTTAATTTAGATAATTTATCTCTTATTTCTTTATTTGTAATAGCAATTATAATGCTTGATTGTCTTCCCATGCCACTTGGTGCATATGTTCCCGCTTCTAATATTTTTTCTATTACTTCTTTTGGTATCATTTTATCTTCATATTTTCTAATACTTCTTCTTTCTTTTATGTTTTTAATAACTTCATTCATCAATCTCAATTCTCCCTTTTTATTTCATCTTCTGAAACTTATAAAATTTTTTAATATTTGGTGCCCGAAAGCAGAATTGAACTGCTGACCTCCGAGTTACGAATCCGTTGCTCTACCAACTGAGCTATTCGGGCATAATTATTACATTAATTATTATAAACTAGAAAAATAAAAAAATCAATTCTTTAGAAAGAAAGATAGCTATCTTTTTTATTCAAAATAGCTATCTTTTAATTTTTATTTTAATTGTTTCATAACTTCTTCTGCAAAATTTTCTTCTTTTTTCTCTATTCCTTCACCTTTTTCGAATCTTGCAAATTCTGTTACTTCTGCATTATTTTCTTTTAATATATCAGAAACTTTTTTATTTGGATCTTTTACAAATACTTGATCTACTAAACAAACTTCTTCAAAGAATTTTCTAATTCTTCCTTGAACAATTTTTTCAGCTATAGCTTCTGGTTTACCTTCGTTCATTGTTTGAACTTTTAATATTTCTTTTTCCTTTTCTAATCTATCTTCTGGAACTGATGCTTCATTTAAATATTCAGGTCTTGCAGCTGCAATTTGCATACAAACATCTTTTGCAACTTCACTATTTCCACCTTTCATATTTACTAAAACTGCTATTTTTCCATCTCCATGAATATATTTTTCTATTAAACCATCAGATTCAAATCTAACAAATCTTCTTATATTCATATTTTCACCGATTTTAGCAATTTTATCTGTTAATACATCTTTTACTGTTTTTCCAGCTTCATCTATAGATTCTTGTGCTAATAAATCTTCTAAATCTTTTGGGTCTTTTTCTACTACTTGTTTTGCAACACTTGCTACAAAAGCTTTAAATTCTTCATTTTTAGCAACAAAGTCTGTTTCTGCATTTACTTCTACTATTGCTCCTGTTTTTCCATCTTCTGAGATATACGCTTCTACTAAACCTTCTGCTGCAACTCTTCCTGATTTTTTAGCTGCTTTTGCAATTCCTCTTTCACGTAATAATTCAATTGCTTTTTCCATATCTCCGTCTGTTTCTGTTAAAACTTTTTTACAGTCCATCATACCTGCACCTGTTTTTTCTCTAAGGTCTTTTACTTGGCTTGCTGTAACCATAATTAATTCCTCCCTTTTATATATTTTAAAGAGTAGAGCAGAAAAGCTCTACTCTTCTTTATTAAACTAATATTATTCTTCTACTTCTTCTTTTTCTTCATTTTCTGTTTCTTCTTCGTTTGCAACAACTTCTTCAATTGAAGTTTCTTCTTCTACTACTGGTTGTTCTTCTAAAGTTTCTTCTGAATCAAAGCTTTCACCTTGTTTTCCTTCAATAACTGCATTTGCAATAACGTCTGCTATTAATTTAACAGCTCTTATTGCATCATCATTTCCAGGAATAACATAATCAACATCATTTGGATCACAGTTTGTATCAACTAAACCTACTGTTGGTATTCCTAATTTTTTAGCTTCTAAAACTGCTATTCTTTCTTTTTTAGGATCTACTAAGAAAATAACTCCTGGTAATTCTGTCATTTCTTTAATTCCACCTAAGTTTCTTTCTAGTTTTTCCATTTCTTTTTTAAGTAAAATTACTTCTTTTTTAGGTAATACTTCAAATGTACCATCTTCTGCCATATTTTCTAGGTCTTTTAATCTTTGAATTCTTGTTTGAATTGTGTCAAAGTTAGTTAGCATACCACCTAGCCATCTTTTATCAACGTAGTACATACCACATTTTTCAGCAGCTTCTTTCATACATTCTTGTGCTTGTTTCTTTGTTCCAACAAATAGAACTGTTTTCCCTTCTTCAGCTTGTTCTCTTATAAAGTTATAAGCCTCATCTAATTTTTTTGATGTCTTTTGTAAATCGATAATATGGATACCATTTCTAGCTTGGAATATGTATTCAGCCATTCTTGGATCCCATCTTCTTGTTTGATGTCCGAAATGAACACCAGCTTCTAGTAATTGTTTCATTGCAACTACTGCCATTTTAAATTCCTCCCTTTTTGTTATTCTTCCGCTTAATTTTCGTTTCTTAGGACCTAAAAAATTAGGCACTTCCCGTAAAACTGGCTTAAGCGTGTTTAATCACGATAAGTATTATATCAAATTTTTTTCTAAAGTTCAAGTACTTTTTCGAATTTTTTGAGAATTTTGGGGACGGGGCTTTTTTGTCTCACTTTTACAATATTTTACATTTCGTCTTACTTTCATATTTTCCCCTTATGCGACAAAATTGCCCCGTCCCTATTTTTTAATTATTTTATCTATTGATTGTTTTCTCATTTCTTTTAACACTCTACAACTTTCATCTAATTTTGCTTGTTCTTCTTCTGCTAAATCTAAATCAAGCAATTCTCTTACACCTGTGCTATTTATTATAGCTGGAACTCCAATATATATATCATCTTGTCCGTATTGTCCATCTTTTAAATAAGTAGATACTGTTAAAATAGAATTTTCGTTGTTTAACACTGCTTTTACTAATCTATTTAGAGCCATACCTATTCCATAATATGTTGCTCTTTTCTTTTCAATGATTTCATATGCTGCATCTACAACATCTTTATGTATTTTTTCTAAATCTTCCATTGGATGATTGTTATCTTTCATTACATCTGCTATTCTTTTACATCCAACATATGCATGTTTCCAAGGTACAAACGAAGAATCTCCGTGTTCTCCCATAATATATGCGTGTATATTTTTACTAGATATTTTTAAATAATCTGCCATTATATAACGAAGCCTTGCTGTATCTAGTACTGTACCTGAACCTATTACTTTATTCTTTGGAAGTCCAGATACTTCTGATACTACATATGTCATTAAATCAACTGGGTTACTTGCTACTATAATTATTCCATTGAAACCACTTGCCATTATACTTTCTGTTATTTGTTTCATAATTTTTGCATTTACTTCTGCTAACTCTAATCTTGTTTGTCCTGGTTTTTGAGCGATTCCTGCTGTTATTACTACAACTTGTGCATCTTTACACTCATCATAATCAGCTGCTTTTATTACCATCTTTTGAGGTGCATATGGAAGCCCATGTGATAAGTCCATTTCTTCACCTTTTGTTTTATCTTTGTCAATATCTATTAATATTAATTCATTTACTCCTCCTTGGTTAAGCATTGAATATGCCATACTCATACCTACCATACCTGTTCCTACTAAAACTACTTTTCCTTTTTTCATATTAAAATCAACTCCTTAAATTTAATTTTATCTTTACCAGTTATTGATTATATCACGTTTTATTTAATTTTTAAAGTGTTTTTTATCTTTTTATTGCCATTTTCTATAAAATAATGTATAATGTTTACATATTTAAGAAGGAGGCTGTTTATGGAAGATGTTAAAGTCGGTGAAATATATAGACATTTCAAAGGCACATATCATCAAATTTTAAATATTGCATACGATTCTGAAACTTTAGAAAAGATGGTAGTTTACAACCATAAAGACACATCTGAAGTTTGGGTTAGACCTGAAAAAAATTTTTTTGATGAAATTTCTAATAGATCTGATAATATAACGAAACAAAGATACAGATTCGAAAAAGTAAATTAAGGAAGTAATTATAATGGTATTAAACGGTAATTCTATATCAAAATTAATTAAAAATATAAATTTAATAGAAAATGCTAATTTTGAAAATGTACGTTCTGCTTCATATGATGTTACATCTACAAATAAATTATTAGTTATAAAAACTTTTGATAACCCTATTACTTTTATAGATGCAAAAACAATTGATAATTTATATGAAGAGAAAACAATTGAAAACGGCTATAATTTAAAACCAAAAGAAAGTGTATTGATTCCTATTAAAGAATTTTTTAATATGCCTAATAATTTATCTGCACATTTTAGAGGAAGAACCTCTTTTAATAGACTTGGTTTAATTTTAGCTACCCAACATATTAATCCTCGGTTATAAAGGAGCTTTAACACTTACTTTATACAACGCATCTCCGAATACATACATTTTACAACCATATATGAGGATAGCTCAAATAATTTTCGAAAAATTAGATGATAATTCTCCAGATGAATTATTATACTTTAATGAAAAAACTCCTGTATATCAAAATGAAACAGGTTTAAATGGTTCAAAAATATATTCAGATTTTATTGGAAAAGTTGTTAGACATTTTAAAGGAAATTATTATTATATAGAAAATATATGTTTAGACTCAGAAACTAAAGAATATATGGTTATATATAAAACTTTATATAATAGAAAAGATTCAAATATCTGGACAAGACCAATGAAAATGTTTTTTGAAGAAATTGATATAAATAGAAAAGATAACATTACAAAGCAAAAACATCGTTTTGAAATTGTTGATGAACTTACTTTAGATTATACTAAAAATAATAAATTATAAAATTATTTAAATTAAAGATGTGTCCCAAATTGGACAAAATGTCCAAAAGGAAACGTCCCCAAGGAGGTTATTATGATAGATATTAAATTGTTAAGAGAAAACCCTGATTTAGTTAAGGAAAATATTAAGAAAAAATTCCAAGATGATAAACTTGTTTTAGTTGATGAAGTTTTAGATTTAGATGTTAAGAATAGACAAGCTCAAGCTAATGGTGATAATTTAAGGGCTGAAAGAAAATCTTTAAGTAATGAAATTGGTAATTCGATGAGACAGGGTAAAAAAGAAGAGGCTGAAATTATTAAATCAAAAGTAAATGAAGTTAATTCTAAACTAGAAGAAAATGAAAAACTAGAACATACTTATTCTGAAGAAATTAAACAAAAAATGATGAAAATACCAAACATTATGCACGAGTCTGTTCCTATTGGCAAAGATGATAGTGAAAATGTTGAAATTGAAAAATTTGGTGAACCTGTTGTTCCAGATTATGAAATACCACATCATAGTGATATTATGGAAGCTTTAGGTGGTTTAGATTTAGAAAGTAGCAGAAGAGTTGCAGGTCAAGGTTTTTATTATTTAGTTGGTGATATTGCAAGACTACACTCTGCAGTTTTAACATATGCTAGAGATTTTATGATTAATAAAGGCTTTACTTATTGTATACCACCTTATATGATACGTTCTGATGTTGTTACAGGTGTTATGAGTTTTGAAGAAATGGATGCTATGATGTATAAAATTGAAGGTGAAGATTTATATTTAATAGGCACATCTGAACACTCTATGATTGGTAAATTTAAAGACCAAATTCTAAAAAAAGAAGATATGCCATATACAATGACATCTTATTCTCCTTGCTTTAGAAAAGAAAAAGGTTCTCACGGTTTAGAAGAACGTGGTGTTTATAGAATACATCAATTTGAAAAACAAGAAATGATTGTTGTTTGTGAACCTGAAGATAGTTGGAATTGGTATGATAAAATGTGGCAATATAC
>CALYBF010000088.1 GCA_944393755.1 uncultured Clostridia bacterium
ATAGTTTTCATTGTTTCATACATTTCTTCTTTTACAAATTTATAATCTTTTGTATAATCTATATATTTTTGTATAGCTTCAAATAGTAAAAGTGATGCATCTACACTATTATAAAGCGGTCTATTATCATAACCAGAATATCCATTTGGAACTAGACCATATTTAACATCTCTTGTTCCTGTTCTTAATAACTCTCTTGCTATATCAAATCTTTTTGTAATAAGAAGTGTTCCTTCAAAAGAAATTAAAGCATCACGTCCCCAATCTAAAAACCAATGATAGCCTGCAAGTAATGTATGAAGCCCAAAGCTATGTCTATTTACCACGAAATTATCTGTAGCTCTAATAAATGTTTTTATCAATTCATTTTCTTTTTCTTGTTTTTTAGTTGTTGTTCTTTCTTTTACTAGACCTGAATTTTCATATATTTTATTAATTCTTTTTTCTTCTTTTTCAATTAAGTTTTTTACATTTATTTCATCAATATTCTCTTCTAAAGAACATACAAAAGAAATTTCCTTTTCTTCTCTTGCTTTTATTTCAATTTCATATCTTCCTGGTACTGCGTGGTTTTCTACAGCTGGAAAACCTCTTTTTTCTTCTTCAATATAAAACATATTATTAAAACTGTCATTTTGGTGTTCTATATATTTTCCTTCTGATAAATTCATATAAATAGGTATATATGAATTTCCATCTACCACTACTCTAACTTTATTATCTCTAATTGTTTGTTTTACATCAAATATATGGTCAGTATTTACTGTATGGAAGTCTCTAAAATTAATTATTGGTGCAAGAGTTAGTTTTGATTTATATGCTCCATTTTTAATTTTATAATGTATCCCAACTGTATTTTTACCATAGTCCATACAAATGGTTTTATTTATTTCTATTTTTCCTACTTTATATATAAATATAGGAACTATAGTTTTTTCAAAAGATTCTTGATATTCATATCCTTTTGATATATATTCCTTACCTATATTTGTATATAAATTATACTTTTTACCTCTTACTTCAATACTTTCGTCCACTTTTGAAAGTATTACAAATCTTCTTCCTGGTGGTGTTAAACTCGCTACTAATAAACCATGATATTTTCTAGTATTTGCGCCTATTATACTAGATGAACTATATCCACCAATTCCATTTGTAATTAACCACTCTTTGTCTAAAGCGTTTTCTAAATTTAAATTTTCTTTTGTAAATTTCATAACTTTTCCTACTTTCTATCTTTTAATTTACTATTTTCTAATTGTTTTAACATTTCAGTTCTTATTTCTTCTCTTGATTTCTTTTTTACATTACTACTCTTATTATCTGCAAACCTTTTTGCCGTAGCTCTTTTCTTTGTATTTTTTTCTTTTGGGCTTTTTGTTCTAGTTGTTCTAATTACATCAAATTCAGCATCATTAATTATTTCTTTATTTCTAGTTTTTGTTGTTCTTTGTTTCTTCTTTCTTTCAGCCTTTGCGTCTGCTTCTCTAATAGATGCAATTCTATCACTATATTTAGTACTAAATTTACTCTTAGATTTTAAACCTCTGTCATGTTTTCCTAATTTTCCTTCAGCTATTTTTCTTTCTTTTTTCTGTGTTTTCTTTTTTATCTTATTAATACGTCTTTCTTCACGAAGCTTATTATTAAGCATTAAATATTGAGGATCATTTTGTTTATCTTGATATCTTAAGTCATCACATATTAGCTCAATTATAGAAGATGCAACTAGGCTAGGGTCATGCCTAATAAAATCATCTTTTACCATTGATAAGTTTCTTTGTAAAAATTTAATACCTTTAACTTTATCTACATCTTGTTCTACTAAGTCTTGTCCTTCTAAATTATATTTTTTTATAAATTCTGGTATTATTTCTCCTGTATCATAAATACAATAATCAAATACACCAGTTCCACAATGTTCTGTAATTGCATTTATATGTTCTGATACAGAATAATTATCTGTTTGACCTGGTTCTGTCATAATATTACATATATATACTTTAATTGCAGTACTTTCCTTAATAGCTTTTGCAACACCATTTATTAAAAGTGGTGGTATTACATTTGTATATAAGCTACCAGGTCCTATTACTATACAATCTGCATTTTTTATGGCTTCGACAACTCCAGGTGCAGGTCTACAATTTGTTGGGTTTACTGTAATTCTGTTTATTTTAGTTAGTTTATCTGTTACAACTTCAGGTATTCTTGATTTTTCTTCAACAATATATCCATTTGCAAGTTCAGCAACAATTTTCATTTCATCTAAAGTTACTGGAATAACTTTTCCTATCATATTTAGAACTTCATTACTTTTTATAATAGAATCTTCAAAATTACCATTTGCACCTTGCATTGCTAAAAAATATATATCTGAAAAGTTTAAACCTTTTAATTTACCAGTTTTAAATTCATAATTAAATAATTTATCAATTTCTCCTTCTTTGGATGCTAGAGAAACTATACTATCTTTAATATCATCTAAAGGTAATGTTTGTAATTCTTTTCTAGAATTTGATATTCCTTCTCCATAATCAGATACAGTAACGATTGCTGTTAAATTATTTGTATAATTTTTAAGGCCTGATAAAACAGTATTTAAACCTGTTCCTCCACCAATAACTACAATATTAGGTCCTTTATCATAAACAGTTTTATTGAAAATAAGTGAATTCATATTAACGTTTTTATTGTTTTCCATTCTTTCATCACTTGCTTCAATCAAAACCTCTAATGTTCTTTTGTTTAAAAACACAAGTCCTATTACAATTGCAAGAAAACCAACAACAAATATAGCAACAACTTGTGCTACTGTTTCAAATGAAATAACATCCATTACCAAAATTCTAGCTAATCCATAACAGGCAAGAATAATACCTATTAAAATTAAAAACATCCATCTTTTCATTTTACTACTTGATTTAAACCATTGAAAAAAGCCTTTCATATTTCCTCCTTCTGGGACGTTTCCTTTGCGACCTTTTAGTCGCATTTGGGACACATCCTATTTACCTATTACTTCTATTTCTAATTCTATTTTTTTATCAAATTTTTTATAAATTTCTTTTTTTACTTTCTCTACTAATTCTAGTACGTCTTTTGCTTTTGCATTTCCTTTGTTTATTATAAAACCACTATGTTTTGTTGAAACTTCTGCCTTTCCAACACTTAACCCCTTTAAACCTGCTTCTTCTATTAATTTTGCTGTTAAAAAATCTTCGCCTCTTTTAAAAGTACTTCCTGCACTTGGATATTCTAGTGGTTGTTTTTCTTTTCTTGAATTAGAATATTTTTCCATTTTAGCTAATATTTGTTCTTTATCTCCTTTCTCTAATTCCATTTCTACTTCTGTTACAATATATTTTTCATATTTTAAAATACTTCTTCTATATTCAAATTTCATTTCACTATTTGAAAATACCTTTTCATTTCCTAAATAGTCTACACATTTTACAGATTTAACAATATCTTTCATTTCTTTCCCATTTGCACCTGCATTCATTCTTACTGCTCCGCCAAAACTTCCTGGTATTCCAGATATTTCTTCAAAACCTGTTAAACTATTATTTAAGAAAATTTTTCCCATTTTAGGAATTTTTTCTCCTGCTCCTACAGAAATTATAATTTTTTTATTATCTAAACTATAAAAATTATATCCTTCTATTTTTATAATTAATGTAATTCCTTTAATACCTTCATCTAAAACTAATACATTACTTCCATTTCCTATTACTGTAATATTTATATTATTTTCATTTGCTAATTTTAAAACTTTTTTTAATTCTTCTACACTTTCTATTTTTATTAAACATTCTGCTGGTCCACCTATTTTAAATGTTGTGTATTTTTTCATAGGTTCATTAAATAATATTCTTTCTCTTGGAATTTCTAAATTTGACTTTTTTATAATCTCTTTAAGTTCCAAACTTACACTTCCTTTTTCTTAAAATTTCCTTTTAACTATATCATTTTTTTATAAAAATTACAAGTGGAAAACTAAAGAATCGACTATGATATTGTGCACACACATTTTTTGTCATATAGGAAAATCTCAAACTTCCCTATATAACAAAAAAATTACCACCCAACAAGGCAGTAATTTCAACACTTTATGAGTTTTTGTGATGCTCCAATAATAATTATACCAGTAGTATAAAACAAGCATCTACCTTTGGCAACTTCGATTCATCGTGTAAAGCAAATGAACTTGCAGTTGCATATATTTCAAAAACTTGTAAAATTGGCTGGGCTGGCTAGATTCGAACTAGCGCATGCCAGAGTCAAAGTCTGGTGCCTTACCGCTTGGCTACAGCCCAATATCTTATACAAATGGGGTGGAAGATGGGACTCGAACCCACGGTCTCCAGTGCCACAAACTGGCGCGTTAACCAACTACGCTACATCCACCATAGTTTTACTTGGCACATTTAATATTATAAACAATTTCTACCCCATTTGTCAACTATTTTTTCAAATTTTTAAAATTTTCCTATTTATTCTGCTAGTAACTATTAGTTACTGTTTAGAGTTAAATAATAAAAGTATCTAGTCTTTTAAAATATCTTTCTATAATTTTTTTCTCTCTTTTATTATTCCTTTTTGTCCTATATTTAATCTGTTATTTTAAAAGATTTTATATAAAACTTAATCTTATTTATCAATTAAAAGTCCTAATTTTTTAATATATCTACAATTTCTTTTTTATTCCTTCTAGTATAGTATATTTTGGCTCTATATTTGGTATTTTAATTTTATTTTTTGTTATTAATACAAGCTTTAACTAAACCAACAAATAAAGGTGCTGGTCTGTTTGGTCTTGATTTTAATTCTGGATGAAATTGCCCCGCAATAAAATATGGGTGGTCTTCTATTTCCACTATTTCAACTAAATTTCCATCTGGAGATGTTCCTGAAACTTTTAGTCCTGCTTCTTCTAATTTTTCTCTATAATCATTATTAAATTCATATCTATGTCTATGTCTTTCTGCTATTTCTTTCTCACCATATACTTTATTTGCTAAGCTTCCTTCTTTTATTATACAAGGATAACTTCCGAAGTCTCATTGTTCCACCTTTTTTATTTACTTTCTTCTGTTCTTCCATAATATGTATTACTGGGTTTTTAGTTTTATCATCAAATTCTGCTGAATTCACATCTTTTAAACCTAATACATCTCTTGCAAATTCTACAACTGCCATTTGCATACCAAGACATATTCCTAAAAATGGAACTTTATTTTCTCTTGCATATCTTATTGTTTCAATTTTACCTTCTATTCCTCTATTTCCAAATCCCCCTGGAACTATTATTCCGTCATATTTAGAAAGTTTTTCCTTTGCATTTTCTCTATTTATTTTTTCTGCATCTACTAAATCAACTTCTACTTTTATATTATTTGCAAAACCTGCGTGATACAAACTTTCTATTACAGATATGTAAGAGTCTTCTAATTTTATATATTTTCCTACAATTGCAACTTTTACTTTATTTTCTTTGTCTATTTTTCTTATATTTTCTATCATTTCTTCCCATTTTGAATTATCTGGAATATATTTATCAAGTTTTAAATAATTACAAACTTCTCTTGCTAAACCTTCTTCTTCTAGCATTAATGGTACTGCATATAAACAATCTGCTGTTTTGTTTTGTATTACACTTGATTTTCTAACATTACAAAATAGTGATAATTTTTCTCTTATACTATCTGGTATATCTTGTTCTGTCCTACATACTAATATATTTGGTTTTATTCCTAAACTTTGTAATTCTTTTACTGAGTGTTGTGTTGGTTTTGATTTTATTTCATTTGAACCATGTATATATGGAAGAAGTGTTACGTGTATATATAAAACATCTTCTGGGTTCTTTTCCAAACCTACTTGTCTTATTGCTTCTATTATAGATAAACCTTCTATATCTCCTACTGTTCCACCAACTTCTGTTATTACAATATCTGTATCAGTATTTTCAAAACCATATATTCTAGATTTTATTTCATTTGTTATATGTGGTATTACTTGTACAGTTTTTCCTAAATATTCTCCTTTTCTTTCTTTTTCTATTACAGAAGAATATACTTGTCCCATAGTTACACTAGAATTATGTGTTAAGTTTTCATCTATAAATCTCTCATAATGACCTAAATCTAAATCTGTTTCTGCTCCATCATCTGTTACAAATACTTCTCCGTGTTCATATGGGTTCATTGTTCCTGGATCTACATTTATATAAGGGTCAAATTTTTGTATTGTTACTTTATACCCTCTATTTTTTAATAA
>CALYBF010000089.1 GCA_944393755.1 uncultured Clostridia bacterium
ATATTTAGTCCAAACCTAGAAATAGCGATGGATATTGGTCGAGAACAACGACCTATAAAGAAAAGGGTTGCCTAAAAATAGGTGGAAACTTAAAAACAACATCTTTATAAAAACTTAGCACAAGATAAAAATAGTGCTAAGGACGGAAATTTTAATTTCCGTTTTGTTCAAGAGGTATTAAAATGGAAGAAATATATGTAAAAGCAAGAGCAAAAATAAATTTGGGTTTAGAAGTGTTAAATAGAAGAAATGATAATTATCATAATATAGAATCTGTGTTTCAAAAAATTAATTTATATGATGAAATTTGGATAAGAAAAATAAAAACAAATGAATTTAGAATAATTAGCAATATTGAAGAAATAAATAACAAAGATAATATAATTTATAAAGCATATATAGAATTAAAAGAAAAATATAAAAATATCACTGGAATAGAAGTTAAACTAAATAAAAGAATACCTATGCAAGCAGGTTTAGGTGGTGGAAGTACAGATTGTGCAAGTTTTATAATAGCAATTAATAAATTATTTGACTTAAAAATGTCAAAAAAAGAAATGGAAGAAATAGGAAAAAATTAGGTGCAGATGTAGTTCCTTGTATGTATAAAAAAGCTGTTTTAGTAGAAGGAATAGGAGATATTATAACCAAAATAGATACTAATTTTAAATATTATGTTTTAGTAATAAAACCTAAAATATCTTGTAGTACAAGAAAAATGTATGAAAAATTAGATGAAAGCAAATTAGAAAAAAGAAATGTTTCAAAAAGCATAATAAAAGCATTAGAAGAAAATAATATAAACTTATTATCTAAAAACCTTTATAATTCCTTTGAAGAAGTAATAGAAAATAAAGATATAATAGAAAAAATAAAAAATGAACTTGTTCAAAATGGAGCAAAGGCATCTTTAATGACAGGTTCGGGCTCATCAGTATATGGTATATTTGAAAATAAAGAAAAGGCAAAAACAGCATATAATAAATTAAGAAAGAAATATGAAATATATTTTTGTAATGTGTGTAATTGAAAAAATTATGTAAATATGTTACAATATACATTGTAGCTAGATATAGCTATTATATTACCTTATTACTAATTAGTATAAGGAAATTCTCTAGACATAATAAAAATTCAAGAAGAGATTTGGAGAAGAAAATGGAAGTTTCTATTGATTTTTCACAGCTTGGGATGGTGCAGTTTGGAATTTTATGTGTGTATATGGTCATATTTATATTAGGAATAAAAGATATAAAAGGACTAAGTACAACAGCGATATTTTATGAGCTTTTTTTCATAACATATTGGTACAAATTGCAGATGCAAATGCAACTAGCTGGCAAAATTGAGACTGTAGATTTGATTTTTACGGTCATATGGCTTATAGGTGCAATAGGTTCAATTGCACTTCACGAGATAGAAAAATCTAGATAGAGACTATAGAACTATACATCTAAAAAATGTATGGTTCTTTAATTTTAAGAAATAATAAAAAGAAAATTAAGAAAATATAAATGGTTTTACTAACTTTCTATTGTTATAATAATTTTGAGGGATGAATATGAAAAGTGTAGTAAAAAAAGAAGAAAATAAAATATTAAAGAAAATTGTAAAACTATTTTGTGTGTTTGTAATTGGGAGTATTATAGGATATCTTTTAGAAATGATAGTAGGGCTTGTACAAAATGGACATTTTGTATCTAAACAAGGTTTAATATATGGACCTTTTTCACAAGTATATGGAATAGGTCTTGTTATATATTATTTAGTTGTTCCAAATAATAAGAAAATCATAGAAATATTTTTAATAAGTATGTTTCTAGGCGGAATAGTAGAATATATATTTTCATATTTACAAGAAACGTTTTTTGGAACAATTTCGTGGGACTATAGTAATTTATTATTTAATATAAATGGAAGAACAAGTTTATTGCATTGTATATATTGGGGAATTGGCGGAATATTATTTTTAAAATACATAAGACCAAAAATAGAAAAAATAGATTTGTTATATCCAAAAATGTGGTTTAAAGTATTAATAATATTTCTTGCAATATTTCTATTATTTGATATAATAATATCTAGTTTAGCTTGTAAAAGGCAAGAAGAAAGAAAAGAAGGAATAGAACCTAAAAATAATATAGAAATATTTTTAGACAAAACTTACACAGATGAAGTATTAAATGAAATATATTCAAATGCAAAGGAGATATAACTATTGGAAGAAAAAGAGAAAAGTAAAAAGAAATACAAAATATTAAGAATTGTAATATTAATAATCACAATATTATTGTTAATAGGTTTAACAATATATTTATTTCCTATGATTGGAAAATTATTTGATGAACAAGAAAGAGAAATTTTTAAAGAAGAAATACAAAGTACAGGAATAAAAGGAGTGCTTATGTTATTAGGCTTGCAAGGAGTACAAATATTACTTCCAATAATTCCAGGAGAGCCAATAGAAATACTTGCAGGTATGTGTTTTGGACCAGTAGGTGGACTTATATTTTTAATGCTATCATCTTGTTTAATAACAGCATTAATATTTTTTACAGTAAGAAAATTAGGAAAAAGCTTTGTATATGGTGTATGTAGTGAAGAAAAAATCAAAAAATTAGAAAATAGTAAATTATTTAAAAATTCTAAAAAAATAGAATATATAATGTTAATATTATTCTTAATACCAGGAACGCCAAAAGATTTATTAGTATATATAGCAGGGCTTTTACCATTAAAGCCATTAAGGTTTATCTTAATCTCAACATTTGCTAGAATACCATCAATGATATCATCAACAATGGCAGGAGCAAGTATAGTAGAAGGAAATTTGAAATTAGGAATAATTTTATATGCTATAACATTTTTAATAGTTGGAATTGTTATTTTTATAGCGCAAAAAAGAGATAAAACTAAGTTAACAAAAGAAATAATAGATAATGTAATGCAAGAAAAATAAAGGAAGTAGAAAAAATGCGGAGTAGAAAAAAATAAAGAATATATAGTAGATATAATAGATAATGGTTTTGAAGGAGAAGGTATTGCAAAAATAGAAAATTTTACAATATTTATTCCAAATACTATAAAAGGTGAAAAAGTAAAAATATTAATTGTTAAAGTTTTAAAATCATATGCATATGGAAAATTATTAGAAATAATAGAAAAGTCTAAATCAAGAGTAGAAACTGATTGTGAAACTTATAAACGTTGTGGTGGTTGTGATTTAAGACATATTGAATATGGAAAAACTTTAGAAATAAAACAAAATGCTATACAAAGTTTAGTAAATAAAACTTTAAAAAATAAAATAAAAGTAGAAGAAACACTTGGTATGGAAAAACCATATTTTTATAGAAATAAAGCACAATATCCTGTGGGAATAAATAAAGAAAATGTACCTGTAATTGGAGTTTTTGCAAACAGAACACACGAAATAATACCAATTGAAAAGTGTTTAATTCAAAATAAAGAAAGCCAAAAAGTAGCAAAATTTGTTTTAGAATTCATAAAAGAAAATAATATTTCTGTTTATAATGAAAAAACAAGAAAAGGCTTAATAAGACATATTGTAACAAAAATAGGAATAAAAACAAATGAATTAATGTTAATTTTAGTAATAAACGGAAAAGAAATTCCAAATGAAAATAAATTAGTAAAAGAAGTTTTAGAAAAATTTCCAAATGTAAAAACAATTGTCAAAAATATAAATACTAATAATACAAATGTAATAATGGGTAAAGAAAATATTAATTTATATGGAAATGGATACATAGAAGATATTTTAGGAGAGTTTAAATTTAAAATATCACCATTATCATTTTACCAAGTAAACCCTATTCAGGCAGAAAAGTTATATAATATTGGAGTTGAAGTAGCAAATATTTCAAAAGAAGATGTTGTATTTGATTTATATTGTGGAATAGGAACAATTTCAATTTTTATGGCAAAATATGCAAAAAAAGTTTATGGAATAGAAATAGTAGAAGAAGCTATAAAAGATGCAAAAGAAAATGCTAAAATAAATGATATAAAAAACTGTGAATTTATTGCTGGAGATGTAGAAAAAGTTTTAGATGATTTAATAAATAATAAAAAAATAATTCCAGATATTATTATGATAGATCCACCAAGAAAAGGTTTAGATAATAAAAGTGTGGAAAATATTTTGAAAATATTACCTAAAAAAATAGTATATATTAGTTGTAACCCAGCAAGTTTGGTTAGAGATTTAGCTAAATTAGAAGAAAAATATGAAATAAACAAAATCAAACCTGTTGATATGTTCCCTTATAGTAAGCACGTGGAAGTCTGTGCGTTGCTAGAGTTAAAGAATTGCCAGTCATCTTAGAGTTTACTAGCTTTCAAGATACGATAATGTTTCATAAAAGAGGAAGATTTGGACTAGAAAAAGTACAAAATTCAGAAATTAATGTTAAGGTTGTTTTAGATATGGAGTGTGGAAACATATAAAATGAAATTTGAAAATTGATATAATAGTTGCTGTGAGTGGATTGCAGAGATTATATATCTATGCTAGGTACTCCATATTATATGGTTGTATGTTGATGAACATATAAATTTAAAAAATAAAATTTAAAAGTTAAAGAGAATCCTAAGTAAAGTGCCTTGTAAGATAGGTACTTTATTTTTGCTCAAAAATCAATAGATTTGGTAATGAATTTTAGTGAATTTGTTGAGGAAAATGTAAATATGTGATATAGTGTAGGCATAAAGTTAGGAGTGTAAGATTATGGAAAAAGAATATTGTATAATTACAACAGCATGTAATAAAAAAGAAATTGCTGACAAGATAATAGAGGCATTATTAGAAAAAAGGTTAGTTTGTTGTTGCCAAGTAATAAATATAAATAGTTCATATTGGTGGAAAGGAAAAATTGAAAGAGAACCAGAGTTTTTTATTCAAATGAAAACAAAAAAGACTTTATTTAAAGAAGTTGAAAAAGAAATATTAAAAATTCATGATTACGAAACTTGTGAGATTATATCTTATGATATTACAAATGGAAATGAAAAGTTTTTAAAATGGATAGAAGAAGAAACAAAATAGAAAAAATGGGAAGGAAGTAATAAATTGTATAGTCAATTAGATTTATGGAATAAGTTAAATGAAGAAAACACCTTGCAAGAAGTATAACAATATATAAAAGATGTAATAGAAATAAGAGGTTTTTCAAATCAAGAAATAGAAAAAACAATGTTATTACTATTAGAAGAAGTTAGAGAATTAGCAAAAGCTATAAGGAAAAATTCTACAGATATGGGAATTGATAAAAATAAAGCTAGCCATTATGATACAGTAGAAAGTGAAGTAGCAGATGTTTTTATTGTGTTATGTAGTGTATGCAATAAACTAGATATTGACTTATATAAAGCTTTAAAAGAAAAAGAGCAAGAAAATATAAATAGGATTTGGAAAAAAGAAAATAACTAGAAAGGGGCAATATAAATGATATACCTAAAAACATTTAAATTAAGTGATGGCAAAATAACCAATAATAACATATATCCATTTAATGTATTACAAAATAAAGAGCCCGATATATTTATATTTGACAATATAACTGTATTATATGGGAATAATGGTTCTGGAAAATCAACCATACTAAATATCATTGCTCATAAATTAAATTTAAAAGGAAAAGAACGAAGTAATCCAAAAGTTGTTGGAACATTAGATTATTTTGAGGATTATGCATCAAAATGTGAATATGAATTAGGAGAAAATGAAAATGGTAGAAAATTAACTAGAATACCAGAAAATAGCAGATATATAAAAAGTGAAGAAATCTTATATGAAATAAGGAAAATACAGCAAGATGCAGTTTTACAAGAAAGTATAGAAAGTAATTTGGCAAGAGAAAGAGGATTGAAAAATGCAAAGGATTTTTTGCAGACAAAAGAAGGTGGAAAGCAGTTTGCAAGGTTTGAATTTTCACAAGATAAATATTCTAATGGAGAAACAACGATGCAAATGAGTGAACTTGAGAATGTAAGATATTTTTATGAATTTTTTAAAAGTAGAAAGAATGAGTTTGAAATATAGGCAACCGCAATCCCATTGGCTTTAGACTATGGGTCAAGGTTGCTAAAAGTATATTTTTTATGTTA